>NZ_FRBF01000015.1 GCF_900142545.1 Fibrobacter sp. UWT2
AGTGTCAGGCCGTCAACGCGTGCAACGCGTTGCTAGTATCCTAGGGCTATGCCCGTATATGAAGAACCGCCGGCTATGCCGGCGGGTCACTTTTTTGATTTTGGTTGTTATAGACAACATTTCGAAAAAGAAAATGGCGGATCAAGTCCGCCATTCATTATCTACAGTCTGTAGCCTACTAAATAAGTGGATTTTTACGGGGACGGCCACGTCCGCGCTTAATCGGCTGGCCATCAGGCATCACGGTTGCTTCCGGGTGCTTAGCCTTGAAGAAATCCTGAATCTTCTTCGCGCGTTCTTCGGCTTTCTGCTTGGCGTGGTCTGCTGCGGACACGATTACGGCCTTGGGCTTGTCGCCGGTCTTGGCGCCAAAAGAGGCCTTGAGTACGCGGCCCGAGGCGGGCTTCGGGGCTTCCGAAATCATCGCCTTCGGCTTAATGAACTCGGAGCTGCTTTTCAGGTCGTAGGCGCTATAGCCCTTGCTTTCTTCGGTAAAGGCCGTTTTCAGCATCATCTGCTTTTCCAGGGGAAGCTCGCTCATGGGCGGAATTCCCGGAATTTGCGTCTTGGGTTTGAAGTACAGGTCGCTTTGCTTGGGGATGGAGCCGAAAATCTCGTTGGCGATGCTCTGGGCTTCTTGGAACTCTTTTTGCTGCTTCAAGGCAAGGCGGTCTTTTTTTGAGGGCCTTGCCGCCCCGTTCTTGCGCTTGCCGCTAAAATCCTTCTTGATTTTCTCGGAATTTTGGATGATTTCTTCGTCGGTGAGGCCGCGGAGTTCAGGCGGAACTTCGATGATTTGAAGCGCGATATTAGACAAATTCTGATCCATAAAACCCGATTTTTAGCCCTTTGTGGGCCTGTCAAGAGTGGAAAAAGTCAATTTATTGTAAAAAATGCGACCCAAATTTAAAAAAAATTGAAAAAAATGCTTGTCAAGACCTAGAAAAAAAATTTTTTTTGGACTATTTTTGTTATACATGCTTCGGTTTACTCAAGAAATATTACTTGCTCTCCGTGCTATCTCTAATGAAGAAGAAGCACACGAAATGTCTAAGAAGGCGCGAGAACAGTTCGATTTCCTTGGAATTCGCCTTGTTCCCCGCCGCGAGGTGACCTACCCCATATTCGACAAGTATCCGCCGAAAGACGGTGACGAATTGGTGGCTAGGGTCGAGGACATGTGGGCACAGCCGTATCGTGAAATCCAGTATGCGGCTTGCGACTACCTGTTCCGCCACAGGGTTCTGCTCGGTGGACAGCACCTTGCCTTCCTTAAAAAGTTGATCAAGACCCGCGCCTGGCGCGATACCGTCGATACCCTCGCCGCTTGCGTGTTGGGTGACCTGGCTCTCCGTTTGCCGGCCCTCCGTGGAAAGATCGCTTCCTGGATTCGCGACCCGAATGTCTGGGTTCGCCGCAGTGCGATTATTTTCCAGATCCAGTACAAGGATCGCACCGACTGGCCGCTGCTCAGACAGTTCTGCCTGACTTGCGCCAAGGATGACGACTACTACATTCGTAACGGTATCGGACGCGCCCTTTCGGAATACGCCCGAATCAACCCGACCGAAGTCCGTCGTTTTGTGCAGGACAATACCTTTGCCGAACAGACCGCTCAGGAAATCCTCCGTCTGATCTAAACGAAACAAAGAAAACATCATTTTAGCAGCCTTCCTGTAAATCTTACGGGAAGGTTTTTTTATGCAGTTTCTTTCGTCTTTTATCTCTCGTCTCTCGTCTAAAAACTAAATTTACACCATGCGTTACGGTGACATTTCATATTTCCAGAGCGGCGTGGCCGTTCCCCTTTTTAGCCTTTACAGCAAGCAGAGCATCGGTATCGGTGAATACCTGGATTTGATACCTTTTGGCCGCTGGGCCGCTTTTTGCAATTTTAATATTATTCAGCTTTTGCCGGTGAACGACACGGGGGCGGAATCTAGCCCTTACAGTGCCCGTAGCGCCTTTGCGTTGAACCCGGTGTTTATCAATGTGCAGTCGGTGGAAGGTTCTTCGGAATACGAAGACGAAATCCAGCAGGGTAAGGTCGATTTCCAGAAGTACGGCAAGATTGACTACTACAATATTTCGACCTGGAAGCGCATGATTCTGCGCAAGATTTTCGACAACCGTTACGACGATCTGAAAAAAGACAAGATTCTTTTGCACTGGATCGACAACAACGCTTGGGCGAAGCCTTATTGCGTCTATTGCACTCTCAAGGCTCAGAACGACGAAAGAAGTTGGAAGGATTGGAAAAACTATCGTGAGCCGACGTCGAAGGATATCGAAGCCCTTTGGAAAAAGTTCGTGAAGGACAACCTGTTCCAGGCCTGGATGCAGTTCGAAGCCGAAAAACAGTTTAGCGCTGCCGTAGCCGAAGTTTCTAAAATGGGCGTTCGCATCAAGGGCGACATTCCGATTCTCATTAACGAAGACAGTGCCGACGTCTGGGCTGACCGCAAGTACTTCTCGCTAGACGACCGTGCGGGTGCTCCTCCTGACATGTTCAGCTACAGCGGCCAGAACTGGGGATTCCCTACGTACCGCTGGGACGTGATCGAAAAAGACAACTTTGAATGGTGGCGCCGCCGCTTGGCTCAGGCAAGCAAGTTCTACCATGCTTACCGTATTGACCATGTGCTGGGCTTCTTCCGCATCTGGTCTATTCCGCAGACCGAAACCACGGGGATTTTGGGCTACTTCAATCCCTGCGTGCCGCTCACTTATGACAAGCTCGCTTCTGCTGGCTTTATGCGCGAAACCTTGGAATACCTGCGTCGCCCGAATTACGGCATTGACCAGCTTCGCGAATTCCTGGGTGACGATACGGATCGTCTTGCTCCCATTTGCTTTACGCAGCTCGAAGGTCACCCGGATCGCTTGATTCTCAAGTCCGAGTTTAGCTCCGAAAAGGCAATCCTTGGCATGAACGAACCGCAAGAAGTCAAGGACAAGCTGCTCAAGGTTTACTGGAACCGTGTGTTTGTCCCCTCGGGCGATGAGAACAATTTCTACCCGTATTGGTACTGGTACAATGCTCCGGTGTTCTTTACCTTGCCGGATTACGAGCAGGAGAAACTGCGTAACCTGATTAAGGAAAACGAAAACGCCCAGAACGGCCTGTGGGAAGCCAATGCGACCAAGCTCCTGTCGGTGCTGTCTCAGGAAACCGATATGCTGGTCTGCGCCGAAGACCTGGGTGCCGTGCCGCCTTGCGTGCCTGCCGTGTTGAACAAGCTCAATATTCTTTCGCTGCGTATTGAACGCTGGGCCCGCAACTGGAATGCTCCCTATTCGCCCTACTACGACATGGACGAATACCCGCGCATGTCCGTGTGCGCTACAAGCTGCCACGATACGTCTACCTTGCGTGGACTGTGGCAAGAAAAGGATTTCGACCGTGAACTTTACTGGTCCCATGCGCACTTGCCGGGCAAGGCTCCCGAAACGATTACGCCGTCGGTGGCCCGCCAGATTTTGGCTCATGTGTATTCTGCCAACAGCCTGTTCTGCATCTTGCCGGTGCAGGACTACTTCGCCCTCTCGGCCAGCCTTTCCAAGTGTGCTCCTGAAGCAGAGCGCGTGAATGTCCCGGGTACCGTGGGCGGAACCAACTGGTGCTACCGCATGCCTTGTTCTGTGGATGAACTGATGGATTATTCGTCGCTCAGCTCCGACATCCGCATGCTTGTGGATGTGCGCAAGCGCCGCCCGATGTGGAATATCTAGGATGTTCGCTCCTGCTTGGGTTAAAGACGCTGTCTTTTATCAGATTTTTCCGGACCGGTTTTGCCGTTCGGGGCGTTACCATGCAGTAGGCAAGTTCGTGGAGTGGGGGAGTAAGCCCACTCGCGAAAACATGTTTGGCGGAAACCTCGCGGGTATCGAAGATAAGCTTGAATACATTGCGGGCCTGGGTGTCAATGCGATTTACCTGTGCCCGATTTTCAAGAGCAATTCGAACCATCGTTACCATACGGTGGACTACTTTGAAATTGACCCGGTGCTTGGCACGCTCGAAGATTTTGACCGCCTGGTCAAGAAGGCGCACAAACTAAAACTGCGCGTGATTCTGGATGGCGTGTTCAACCATTGTTCGCGCGGATTCTTTCAGTTCAATAGCCTGATGGAATTGGGCGAGCATTCGCCGTATGTGGACTGGTTCCATGTGAAGGGCTGGCCGCTGAACGCCTATACCGACAAGCCCAATTACGAATGTTGGTGGAACTTTCCGGCGCTCCCGAAATTCAATACGGACTGCCCCGATGTGCGCGAATATCTTTTCTCGGTAGGCGAGTACTGGATGAAGCGCGGCATTGATGGCTGGCGCCTCGATGTTCCGAATGAAATTGACGACGATAGCTTTTGGCAGGAATTCCGCCGCCGCGTAAAGGCGGTGAATCCGGAAGCCTACATCGTGGGCGAGATTTGGGATGACCCGATTCGATGGCTGAAAGGCGACCAGTTCGACGGCGTGATGAATTACGTGTTCCGCAAGGCGGCGATGCAGTTCCTGTTCGACGAAAATCCGATTTCGATCAAGGAATTCGGCGAACGAGTGAGTCGCGCATTCCCCGAAGGTCGTGGCGACATTCCCATGAACTTGCTCGGAAGCCACGATACCACGCGCCTGATGTCGCAACCCTGCGCAACCCTTGAACGAATCAAGCTCGCGTATGCGATTCTGTTCTTCTTGCCGGGGGCGCCTTGCATTTATTATGGCGAAGAACTTTCGATGAAGGGTGGCAAGGATCCTGACAACCGCCGTAGCGTACCGTGGAGCAAATTGGCCGAAATGCAGGCCAAGCCCTTGTACGAGTTTATCAAACAAATGATTGCTCTGCGCAACAAGAATGCGGTCCTCCGTGACGGAACGCTTGAAATCCGCTCTGCAGATAACGGATTGGCCATTGTGCGTACCCTTGGAAAAAAGACGATGACGCTCGTTGTGCTGCAAGACGGCACGGAATATAAGTTTAATATTGTCTAAGATTCTGAAGCCGTGGGGTATTTTTGAGTTAATCTCTCGTCTTTCGTCTCTCGTCTTTCGTCAAAATTTCTACATTTGGGCGCAAAACTTACTGAATAATGCCTTATTAAGGGATTACAAATGAACAAGAAAAAATTCGGCATGCGAGAACTCATTATTCTCCTCGTCATTGTTTTGTCGGCCTACACTGTATGGCCTTCTATCCAGGTCCACACCAAGAAGGGCGAAGAAAAGCAGACCTTCCTCAAGGAAAATCCGAAGATGGGTGCAAAATCCATCAATTTCGGCCTTGACCTTGCTGGTGGTACGGCAATTACCCTTGAAATTGACAAGACCAACATCAAGGGCGACGATATCAAGGACATTCAGGAACAGTCCCTCGAAATCATCCGTAACCGCGTTGACCAGTACGGTCTTTCTGAACCGCAGATTTCTCCGTCCGGCGACGACCGAATCGTGGTTGAACTGGCAGGCGTGGATGACTCCACTGCAAAGGCTCTCGTGGGTTCGACCGCCAAGCTCGAATTCAAGATTTTGGCCGAAGCTGAAAAGTTTACCCAGGTTGTTGGCCTCATCGACCAGTACCTGACCCGTCAGACCACCGATATCGTGGCTGACTCCGCTGCAACGGATTCTACTGCCAAGGACTCTACGGTTGCCAAGGCTGATTCCGCCAAGGATACGACCAAGACCCTTTCCGATGACGAACTCCTCGGTAAGGCTCCTGCCGCTGAAGTTGCTGCTACCGATTCCGCCAAGGATTCTGCCGCAGTTGAGGCTCAACCGGCATCTGAGGTTGGCGTTGCCCTTTCCGCTTACTACATGAGCTTTGGCAACGGTGGCTTTATCGCCGAAGAAAATGTTGAAAAGGTGAAGAAGCTCCTCGCTACTGACGGTGTGCAGAAGCTGATTCCGCGCGATGTCGCTTTCGCTTTCGGCAGCGGTCTCGAACCGGTGCAGCGCGATTCCAAGATCAAGGCCAAGCGTCTTTACCTCCTCAAGCGCCGTGCTGAAATGGCTGGTGACGATGTGGTTGATGCTCGTCCGTACCGTGTGTCTGACGGTGTGAGCGCCGGTGAAGTGGCCGTGAGCCTCAAGTTCGGTGGCATTGGTCCTAAGAAGTTCTCTGCTGTGACTGCCGCAAACATTGGCAAGCAGATGGCTATCGTGCTCGACAACCAGGTGATTTCTGCTCCGGTGATCCGCGACCGTATCCCGAACGGCGAAGCCCAGATTACGGGTCTCGACGACATGGCCGAAGCTAACCGCCTCTCCGTGGTGCTCCGCGCCGGTGCCCTCAAGGCTCCGATGAAGATTATTGAAAGCCGCAGCGTGGGTGCAACCCTCGGTGAAGAAAACATTGTGCAGGGCTTCGGTTCCGGTGCTATCGGCCTTATCCTCTGCTTGGTGTTCATGGTTGCCTACTACCGCCTCGGTGGTCTTATTGCAAGCTTCGGTATGGTGATCAACACCTTGGTGACCGCCGCCGTGATGTCTGTGTTTAACGCTACGTTGACCTTGCCGGGTATCGCAGGCTTCATCCTCGTGGTCGGTATGTCTCTCGACGCCAACGTGATTATTTACGAACGTATCCGTGAAGAACTCAAGAACGGCCTGACCGCCCGCGCCGCTGTGGCCAAGGGTTACGAACGCGCCTTCGGTGCCATCTTGGACTCCAACTTGACCACCGTGCTTACCGGCCTTATCCTTTATAAGATTGGTACCGGTTCTGTGAAGGGTTTCGGTCTTACGCTTACGATCGGTATTTTGACTTCCTTGTTCTGCGCTATCACGGTGACCCGCTCCATTTTGGATTGGAAGCTTGCCAAGCGCGACGCTACGACCCTTTCGATCGGTGGCGGCTTCAAGGCTATCAACGAAGCTAACCTCCAGATCATTCCGAACCGTCGTCGTTTCGGTCTCATTTCCTTGATCCTCATTGTTGCTTCTATCGCCTTCATCGCTGTTAAGGGCTTTGACTTCAGCATCGACTTCACTGGTGGTCAGGTTTATACTGTGCAGTACCAGGACGATGCTAAGCACGAAAAGGACTTGAGCAAGGCTTTGTCTGCTGCCGGTATCTCTGGCACGAAGGTCCGTACGCTCGGTGGTACTTCTGCTAACTCTTACCAGATTAGCATGCGCGCCTCTGACGACGCCCAGTTCGAAGTCAAGATGGCTCAGGCCTTCGAAAAGGCCGGTCAGAAGTGCGAAATCGTCGCTAAGGACAATGTGGGTCCGACCATCGGTAAGGAACTCCGCTTCAACGCAATCCTTTCTGTGATTCTCGCATGGCTCGGCATTCTGATTTACGTGTGGTTCCGCTTCGGTAAGTTCGGTCTCGGCTTCGGTGTCGCTGCCGTGCTCGGCCTGGTGCACGATACCGTGATTACGCTCGGCTTCATCTCCGCCTTCGGTCTTTCCTTCGACGGCGCCTTGATTGCCTCGCTCCTCACCATGATCGGTTACTCTGTGAACGACACTATCGTGAACTTCGACCGTATTCGTGAAAATACTGCCGTGTATGGTTCCAGCAACTTCGCCGAAACCATCAACAAGTCTATGAACCAGTGCTTCAGCCGTACCATGGTGACCTCTCTCACGACCTTGTTCGTGTGCGTGATCCTCGCCGTGATGGGTGGTTCTTCCATCCGCGACTTCGGCTTGGTCCAGTGCTTCGGTATCCTTATCGGTACCTACTCTTCTGTGTGCATCTGCTCTCCGATCGTTCTGTGGTGGAGCAAGCGCTTCAAGAAGGGTGTGTAGTTTAGACGAGAGAACGCTCGCGTCGCTCGCTACAGACTAGAGACTAAAGACCCCGGCGAAAAGCCGGGGCTTTCTGTATTTGCATGCTTTTTAAATGAAAAATGGCAGGGGGTTGTTCTTTTTTTTAGAATAAGTGATATATTTATGAATAAGGAGAACTTGTATGAAATATCAAAAGAGTTTATTTGTATCTGGTTTTGCCTTGGCCTTCGGGCTGCTGCTTGGACTTGGGACCAATGCCCTGGCTAAGGAATGGGAACAGTCTTTGGTGGTTTACCTAACCCGTCATGATGTGCACGGACCGATATATGGCTATACTCGATGGGGCTTTTCTAAAGACAGCCTTGTTGTGGATAGTTCAGGTGTCGTGGGTAAGGGAATCACGTATTGGCAGGTGGATGAATCTTGTGTATGTGGTTTTATGTTTGGGGGCTGTGGGTATTATCTATATCATTGGAACTTCTTTGATTATGACCAATCATTTTGGAACGTTGCTCTAGTCGAAGGCTTAAAAGCGGGAATTGCCCTAGACTTGAACGATACGACTGCTTTTGCAGAGATTACTTATTATGGGTCTGATTTGCTTGAATCCTATAAGTTTTCCGAGAAACGTGGTTCGTCTGCAAATGATACGAACTACTTTGTCTATAGAAAAGATTCTACATATTACGCCCTTTGCCAATATATAACGGTGTATAATAGTTCTATGGATAATTGGGATGAAACGGAAACAGGCATTCCGGCCTATTTTGCGCATCAATGTATTTTCCAGGATGATGGTACGCCTACGTTTAGCAAGATTCCGATGTATACGGGCGAATTACCGGAGGGAAAGCCTGTGAAACCGCCTTCTGTTATTGCAAAGTCGATGCATAAGAAGGTTGAACCTAATGTGGACCACAAACCTTATTTGGTAAACGGGCAATCGGCTAGGAAAAATTCAGCGAGCGGTATTCGCGTCGAGAAGGAGCGCGTTTACCGACAATAAAAAATCAGCTGATGAGGCAGCCTTTGGCTGCCTTTTTTAATTGGTCTTTACGGCGTGTCCACTGGATACGCAGGGTGTACACAAAAGTGCTTAATTTTTATAAATTTTGCGTAAAATGGTAAAATTTTGCGAAAAACTTAATTTTTGTACACAAATTGATTTTAAAAACCTATATTTGTCTTTGTGAAAGATATTGTTGAGTATACGGATTACCGCAAGTATATCCAGGATTACTATGAGGAACAAAAGCGTTGTTCCGCCTTTTCCTGGAGAGAGTTTGCGAGGGCTGCGGGGTTCTCGTCGGCTGTATACCTGAAGTATATTTGCGAAGGAAAACGAAATCTGAGTTTAGGGTCCGCCGGATCGGTGGCGAACGCCATGGGACTCGCCGGATTTGAATGCACCTATTTTGTTTTAATGGTCTCGTATGCCCATGCGAAGAATGACGCTGCAAAACGCGATGCCTTCGAAAAGCGCTGTGCCTTGGCGAATGCACATAAGGTGCATGTGCTTGGAAATGAGGAATTTGATTATTATAAGTCTTGGAAAAATCCGGTGCTACGCGAATTGGCTCCGCATATGCCCGGTGCAAAACCGCTAGAGATGGCCCATGCCTGCGAACAGCCGATTACCGCGGCAGAGGTAACTGAAACTTTGAATTTCTTGGTGAAGGCGAATCTCTTGAAAAAAGACCGGGACGGCAATTATCGTCAGACGGAAAAGTCCGTGTCGATGGGAACTGCGGAAGCAGTCTCTGTGGCCGCAAGAGACTTGCAACGGCAAATGGGAGAATTCGCGGTAAAGGCGTTGGATTTACCCCTTTCGGAACGTGATATGTCGGGGGTGGTCTTGGGACTTACGCAGCATGCCTATGAACGGATTAAAAAAGAGATTGTCGACTTCCGCCGTCGAGTTGTGGCAATTGCTACCGAAGATGACGAAACGGAACGGGTGTATCGCTTGAACGTGCAACTGTTCCCGATGAGCGACCGTTTGAAAAAGGACAAGGATTTTAAAGGAGCTGAACAAAATGAGAAATAGTTTTGGGGCGTTAACCATTCCGCTTATTTTCGTTGCACTTGCATTGACTTCGTGCTCCGAAAGCAAGCCGGTTGCAGGCGGTTCTTCGGATGATTCTGGAATCATCGCAATTTCAGACAAGTCGGTGGCGGGTGTTTCGCAGAAGGGCCCGTTCGTGAAGGGCTCCGCCGTGACGGTGCAGGAACTGGAGGGCGAAACGCTGAAACAGACCGGCAAGAGCTTCAAGGGGACCATCATGAGTGACAAAGGTGACTTTGTCATCAATAATGTCAATCTGGAATCGCAGTATGCAATTCTTGAGGCTACGGGCTATTATCGCAATGAAGTTTCCGGGAAAACGTCTGGAGGAATGTTGACGCTGCGAGCCTTGACGGACCTTTCTAAAAGGAATTCGGTAAACATCAACATGCTCACGCATATGGAATATGAACGCGTGATGTATCTAGTGGGTACGGGCCTCAGTCTGCAAGATGCCAAGAATCAGGCTGAAGCAGAAATTTTCAGGGCTTTTGGAATCCAGGACGAATTTGATAGTCCTGAAGACTTGGATATTTTCCGCGAAGGCGATGGAAATGCAGCATTGCTTGCTATTAGCATTCTGATGCTCAGGGATCTTTCGGAAGCGGAATTTACCGAATTCTTGATTGATTTTGCCGCAGACATTGAAACTGATGGAACTTGGGATAATGAAGACGTCAAATTGGAATTGGCTACATGGGCAAATAGAATGGGCTATATTACTCGAGTGAATCTTCGTGAAAATATAGAAGCGTGGAATTTGGGAACAGTCCCTGATTTTGAAAAGTATTTGCGCAACTTTTGGTACTTGGTTTTTGGACTTGATGAGTGCGGAGCCGAACAAGAAGGCGTGATGTCTGCGATAAAGAATGATTCTATTTGCGATAGAAATATCGTGAAACAGACAGGAAATTTTATTACAACAATTGGTATCTGCGGCAAGAACGATCGCTATGTTTGTAAAAGCGGTGTTTGGACTCTTGCAAGCGATTTTGAAAAGGATTTTTATGGCTCGGGAAAGGCAGATGGTGGTGAAGATGGCGAAATATGGGTGGGCCCTAATACAGGGACGTATTACGTGTATGATGACAGTTTGAAGGAATGGACAGTGAGAGGCATTGTGTCAAAGCCTTATTTGGAACAAAGTGACACGGCTGGTGTTTCTGCTTTGATGACAGTGGGTGTGGGGTGTACGGTTAAGCGAAAGGATGAAGTTCGAATGGGCAAGGATGGGTTGTATTATGTATGCAAGTCAAACCAAATATGGTATGATGCCCAAGAATTTGATTATGATACTTCTTACTGACGTCCGAGGGTTTCGCGGTAATTGTGAACGGCATTCTTGTAAGCGCTGACGGCTTTTGAAATGCGTTCTGCAATATCGGCTTGAGCCTTGTTGGTCATCATGTAGGCTTCTTCTTCGGGGTTGCTGATGAAACCGATTTCGAAGAGCACGGCGGGCATTAACGCGCCTACGAGCACCATGAATCCGGCACCGCCGACACCACCGCCCTGACGCTTGATTTTGCCGTCGTCGAAGGCCTTGAGCATTTGTTCAGTGAACATGTAGCTGTTCTGCTTGTACTTTTCGAGGCGGGCCTCTAGCTTGAACCATTCAAGCGGGGAAAGTTCTTCCTTGGCGTTCTTTTCGCCGTAGAGCGTGGCCACCTTGTTTTCGCGGCGGGCAATCGCCTTGTCTTCTTCGCTTTCGGGGGCGCGAAGCACGTACACGTGGTAGCCCTTGATTTGCTTTTTGCGCTCGGGGCTTGCGTCAATGGCGTTACAGTGCAGGCTAATGAAAAGGTCGCCGTCCCATTGGTTGGCGAGGTTTGCGCGTTCGCCGAGTTCGATGAACACGTCTTTGTCGCGGGTCATTTTGACCTTGAAGCCTTCTTTTTCGAGTTCCTTTTTCAGGAGCTTGCCGACGGCGAGTACGATGTCTTTTTCGTTGGAATTCTTGCCCTGGGCGCCGGTGTCCTTGCCGCCGTGGCCGGGGTCGATCACGATGGTCTTGACTTCGCGGGTGCCGGCGGTTTCGTTCTTCGGCTTGGTGGCGGTAACGGGGGCTGCCGCTGCGACAATCTTTGCAGAGGACGATGAAACTTTGACGGAGGAACTGCTGCTTGCAGGAACGGCTGCAGCGGCCTGCACATTTCCGACTCCGTACAAACTAGCGACATCCGCAGAATCCAGCAGGATGTGCCCGTCTGCAATTTCGGGAGCGTGTTTAAGGTCGACTGATTTGCCGTGGCTGCTCACGTAAGGGAGCCCGATAGCGAATTTGAGCGTATCGGTTTCGCCTGCGAGAATGAATGTCTTTTGGATGGGGAACCAGTGGAAACTGGCCTTGTGCTGCTTGGCGACTTGTTCGGCATCGACTGTATTTGCGGCCCAGGCAGAAGCTGCGAGAGCTACGCAAAAGAGGATGTACCAAACAAGGTTTCTCATTATTTGTGCGCCTTTGCCGCACGGGCCATTTCAAGTTTCGCGTCGCGGTTGATGATGTCCTGACGTTTGTCGCGCTGGTCCTTACCGCGGCAGATTCCCATTTCGAGCTTGGCGCGGCGATTCTTGAAGTAGAGCTTCAGTGGAATGAGCGTGCAGCCCTTTTGTTCCTTGGCCTTGCGCATCTTGGCAATTTCATGCACATGGGCCAAGAGCTTGCGGCGTCTTGCCGGGAAATGGTTGAAGCGGTTTGCGAAAAGGTATTCGTCGATGTGGGCTCCCACGAGCCAGATTTCGTTCTTGGACTCGTCGATGTCGATCCACGCTTCGCTCAAAGTGCACTTGCCATCGCGGATAGATTTGACTTCCGAACCGATCAGCATGATACCCACCTCAAACGTCTCGTCGACGAAATAGAGGTGGTTTGCCTTGCGGTTTACGATGACCGGCGTACTCTGTTCTTTTTTCGCCATTCGTTAAGCCTTCTTCTTGCTGCGGGCTTTTTTTGCTCCGGCGGCCTTGGAGGCTGTTTTAGCGGAGCTTTTCGATGCCGAGCTAGCCTTGCTCTTTGCGATCTTCTTGCCGGTGCCGTCGATGCCGGTAGTGGCGCTGCTGAGTTTCTTGCTTTCCCAGCCGACCTTCTTCTTTTGCACGTGGGGCACGGCTTCGTCCAGAGCCAAGGTGAGTTCCTTGCAACCGTCGCCTGTTACGGCGGAGGTCACGATGACTGCTTCCTTGTGAGCCTTGAACTGCTTGATTGCTTCGTCAATGCCGAGGTCGCTCTTGTTCAAAGCAATCACGTAAGGCTTCTTTGCAAGCTTCGGGTGGAACGCCTTGAGTTCTTCCTTAAGGACGCTGAACTGTTCGTAGGCGTTTTCGGCAAAGCCGTCGATCACGAACAGGAGCGTGTGCGTACGTTCGATATGCTTCAAGAACTGGTGACCGAGGCCCTTGCCTTCGCTGGCGCCTTCGAGCAGACCCGGAATATCTGCGACCACGAAGCTGTGGCCATTCATCTGCACGATGCCGAGCACCGGTTCAAGTGTGGTAAACGGGTAGTCACCGACTTTGGGACGGCCGCTTGAAATCTTGTTCACGAGGCTGGACTTGCCTGCGTTCGGGAATCCGACGAGGCCTACGTCTGCCATAAGCTTCAGTTCCAAAAAGAGTTCGCGCTTTTCGCCCTTTTCGCCGGGCGTGCACTTGCGCGGAGCCTGGTTGGCGGGCGTTGCAAAATGTTGGTTGCCCATGCCGCCCTTGCCGCCGCGAGCTGCGATCCACTTTTGGCCGGGTTCGGTAAGGTCTGCGAGAATACGACCTTCGGCATCCTTTACGATCGTGCCGCGCGGAACGCTTACGATCAAGTCTTCGGCACTACGACCGGTGCAGCGCTTGGCACCACCGGCTTGTCCACTTTCTGCCTTGTAGATGCGGGCGTTACCCATGTCCAAAAGTGTGGAATATTGCTCGTTCACCTGCAGGATCACGTGACCGCCGCGACCGCCGTCACCGCCATCGGGACCGCCGAGGGGTACGAACTTTTCGCGGTGGAAACTGCAAATGCCATCGCCGCCCTTACCGGAGCGAACTTCAATTGATTTTTCGTCTAGGAACATTAAAGGCTAATTCCTTCGTCGAGGCCGAGGGCGATATTCATGTTCTGAATGGCTGCACCACTTGCGCCCTTGCCGAGGTTGTCGATAATAGTCGTCACCTGCATCACGGTTTCGTTGCCGAACACCTGGATGCGGGCGTTGTTCGTATCGTTGCAGACGGTAGCGTCAAGGCGGCCGTTGAACAGCACGGGGGCTGCTTCGTAGGGCATCACCTTCACAAAGCGGGATCCTTCGTAATGCTTTGCCAAGATTTCGGTGAGGCCTTCGGGGCCGACCTTCTTGGTGAGTTCATTTGCAAAGATGGCGACAGTGACCGCCATGCCCTTGTAATAAGGGCCAAGCACCGGGTTGAAGAACGGTGTGTTTTCAAGTTCGCAGTACTTCTTCATTTCGGGGAGGTGCTTGTGTGCGAGCGCGAGCGCGTACGGGGCGGGCGCCATGATTGCCTTCGATTCACCAGCCTTGTGTTCCATGGCTGCTGCTTCTTCGTATTCGGCAATCAGCTTCTTGCCACCGCCGGAATAACCGGTAATGCTATAGGCGGCCAGGTTTGCGCTCTTCGGCAAAATGCCTGCGGCCACCAGCGGGTGCACACCGAGAATAAAGCCCGAGGCATGGCAACCGGGGTTGGCGATGCGCTTGCTCTTGGTAATGGCTTCGCGCTGGGCAGCCGAAAGTTCCGGCATCCCGTAGGTCCAGTCGGGGTTTACGCGGTGTGCGGTCGATGCATCAATCACGCGGGTGTTCGGATTTTCGCAGAGGGCTGCACTTTCGACAGCCGCAGCATCGGGCAGGCACAGGAACGTCACGTCGGACTCGTTGATGAGTCGCTTGCGTTCGTTAATGTCTTTGCGGAGTTCGGGAGAAATGCGCAACACTTCGATGTCGTTACGCTTTGCGAGTCTCTCATAAATCTGCAGGCCAGTGGTCCCTGCTTCACCATCTACGAAAACTTTGAACATTTGCTTAATGATTTAAGGTTGAAGATTATTATTTAGTAGGAAGTAGACGGTAGGAAGTAGGAAGTTCTATAATCGCGGCAAAGCCGCCTAATTAAAACTGTTTACCGTCTACTGTCTACTGTCTACTTATTCGCGCCGCAGCACTTCTTGTACTTCTTGCCGGAACCGCACGGGCACGGATCGTTACGGCCAACGACCGGACCTTCGTGACGAACCGTTTCCTGCTTCACGGCACGACCGTCGTAGAAGAACCAAGCGCCGCCCACCTTGTGGAATTCGCCGAGTTCGTGGTGGTTACGGGTGATGTTGCCCTGCTTGAAACGAGCGATGAATTCGACCCAACCGATGTTCTTTTCTTCTTCGGTCTTGGTCTGCTTGATTTCGATGCCGAGCCATTCGGATTCCTTGCTCCAAGCGGTCACGCTAGCTTCGTCGAAGTCGCTGCGCTGGGTAGCTTCCAAAGAGTCCTTGAGCCATTCGATTTCCTGTTTCACATAAGCGGTGTAGCGGGAACGCATCAATGCTTCGGGAGTTGCAGCGAGAGTCTGCTTCTTGATGATAGGTTCGCAGCATTCGCCGTAGGCTTTGCCGGATCCGCAGGGGCATAAATCTTGTGCCATATAAATACCTTAGTTCCTTGTGTTGTTCATCAGGCGAACGCGTCGCCCGGTTTAAGTAAAAATCTTGCGAAAAAATAGAAAAATTGAAAGAGAATAGATTTTGTCAAGTGTGGCTTGATAACGAAAAAGACGAGAGTTTTTTATTCTCTCGTCTCTAGTCTGTAGCTCGCAATGCGAGCGTTCTCCAGTCTAAATTACAGGCACTTTTTAAGGAGCCAGATTTCTTCCTTGCCTTCGCGACCGGCGATGCTGTTTGTGGGCTTGATACGTTCGACGACATCGAACACGCCGCCGAGACGGGCCATGAGTTCGCCTTCGCTGGTGGCATGCGGCGGACCCTGCAGAGTCTTGCCGTTCATGAGCGGGTACAAGAAAAGAATCAACAGGCCGTCGTCCTTCATCATCTTGTAGCAGACTTCGAAGAATTCGTCGCGGCGCCCCGGGTGGATTGCCGTAAAGCAGCAGTAATCGTAAACGATATCAAAAAGCTGACCGCCACGCTTGTCGTCCTTGGGAGAAAGCGAGAACAGGTCAAGGTCCAAAGAACGCAGGTTCTTGTGTTTGCGGCTCAAGTGGTCAAGTTCATCGACGGCAGAGGGGGCAAAGTCTACTGCCAGCACGTCGTGTCCGCGCAAAGCCCAAGCTTCGGCGTCGTAGCCAAAGCCTGCACCGGGAACCAGAACGGAGCCCGTAGCGGGACAAGAGGGGTGCTTGAAAAATTCCGTCAGAGCGGGCGTCACCTTCTTGAGATTCCAGTAGTCCTTGCCTTCGGCATAAAGATTATCCCAGAAATCCGGGAGGTTCTGCGTTAACATTATTTACCTTCCTTTTTGTACGCAAGTTGCCCGCAGGCGGCGAGAATGTCGCGGCCGCGCGGGTTGCGGATCGTGATTTGAATTTCGGCAGCCCTAACCATTGCCAAAAAGTCTTCTACCTGTTCCGGCGTGGGGGCATGCAGCGTGGGGTCGTCGCCGTCGTTTAGCACGATGGCGTTCACTTTCACGCGGCGGGGGGCGCAAATGCGAATGAGCTCCTTGGCTGCCTTCGGGGTGCAGGTGATGTCCTGAATCAGGACAAATTCAAACGTTACATAATTATCGGTTCTGCGGATGTATTCGTCAACCGCTTCCAAAAGTTTTTCGATGGGCCAGGTCTTGTTTACCGGCATCACGGACGAACGGTATTCGTTATTGGTGCTGTTCAGGCTGACAGCGAGGCAGCAGGGCGTGTTGCGGTCTACCAGTTCCTTGATCTTGGGGACGACGCCGCTGGTGCTGACTGTCATGCGCTTGGCACCCATGTTGAACAGGCTCTGGTTATGCAGCGTACAGCAGACGCGATGCACGTTTTCCAGGTTGTTCAAGGGTTCGCCCATGCCCATGAAGATAATGTTGGTGACCTGGGCCGTTTTGCCTTCTTCGTTCAAGAGGCCGGCTTCTTTCAGGTACCAGTTCACGTTGATGATTTCTTCCAGGATTTCGCCGGCTTCTAGGTTTCTGGTAAAGCCCATTTTGGCGGTACGGCAGAAGGCGCAGTTCATGGCGCAGCCTACCTGGGTCGAAACGCATACGGAATAGCGTCCGTTTGCGGGAATCATCACCGTTTCGATGTGGTGGTCGTCGTGGGTCTTGAAAAGCCACTTGACGGTTCCGTCTACCGATTCCATGCGCTGTTCTTCGGTCAGGGCGCGGAGGGTAAACTGGTCTGCCAATTTCTGACGGAGGGCGGGGGAGATATTGCCCATTTCGTCATACGTCTTAACTTGTTGGCAAAAGAGCCATTTCTGAATTTGGCTGGCTCGGAACGGCTTTTCATCTACGTCCCGGAGCCATGCCTTAAGCTCGTCTTCGGTGAGCGATTTTATGTTCTTCGGCCATTCCATCGGGGGCTAAAGATAGCAAAAAAATACATTTTTGTTAAGGGTAAAAATAGCAGTTATTGCCCGGTGTTTTCTTGGGGAGCAGAGGGGGCGACTGTTGCTGAATCCGCTTGTTTTTTGGCGTTATTGATGTATTCGCTCAATTTTCGCCTAGTTTCTGCGGCTATATTTGGCGGAATCCTGAAGAGTTGCTTCTTGTTCTCGATAAGAGGATAAAAGCGGTCTACTTCGTGAAATAGCTGCGAAAGGGATTTGTTGTAGGCATTCGCCAAAGCGCAAAGCGTGTTGATAGATGGAAGTCTTTTTCCGACTTCAACTTGCGATATGAATTGCCGGGTGATATTTGACCGAATGGAAAGACCGCTTTGGGTGAGCCCCTGTTGTCGGCGACTTTCCACAAAAACAAGCCGAATGGCTTCGCTGAGAATGTGATCCTTGTATTCCACAAACAACCTCGAAAAAAAAACGTGGATTACCAAATCACTCTCTTGGTGACAATTTTAGAATTAGTGGGTGTGGATGCGTGCAAACACGTGTTTGCAGGTTTTGAAAAAATATCTTAACGGTTTTTGCGGTTTGCGGAAATGGGGCGTAAAACAAGAAAGGTCAACCTATTGGTTGACCTTTCTTTCTGCGGGTGCCAGGACTCGAACCTGGAGCCTTTTGGTTCGTAGCCAAACGCTCTATCCAGTTGGGCTACATCCGCTTGATTGATGGCCCAAAGATAGTTTAAAGTGGTGGTGCTGTCAAGGGTTTTTGTTGAAAATTTTTTAAGATTTTTTGATTTGTCGGCTAATTGCCCCGCTTTTGCGGGGTTGGGAGACTGTATGACAAAAAGGTCTGTCTTATAAATAACTATCTTTTTGGCCAAATTTTTTAACGGTATTGGACCATGGATAAAGTCAAACCCGTATTACTTTCGGTTCTTAACATTTTAAAGAGCTGGTTTACTGACCGCAGGGTGGTCAAGTGGCTGATTATTTTTGCGGTTCCTGTGTTGGCAGCTTTCATCGCTGTCATTGCAGTGTATAACCACTATTCGCCGGAACTTCCGTCCCTTTCGCAGTTGGAACAGATTAACCCGAAACTGGTCACCAACATTTATGATATGAACGGCAAGATCGCCCACGAATATTTCGTGGAACGCCGTGAATGGACTAGCTTCGACTCGATTCCCGAAAATGCAATTCACGCTGTGATGGCAACCGAAGACCGCGCTTTCTATAGCCACTGGGGCATGAACGTGTGGGCGATTCCTTCGGCAATCATGGAAAGCGCCATGTCGGGCAAAAAGCTCCGCGGTGCCTCTACCTTGACGCAGCAGCTGACCAAGCTCCTTTTCTTGACACCGGAACGTACGATTTCGCGTAAGATCAAGGAAATGATGACGGCTATCCGTATCGAACAGACTTATACGAAAGAAGAAATCCTTGAATTCTACATGAATGAAGTCTACCTGGCTGGCGGTAACTATGGTTTCCAGGCTGCAGGTAAGTTCTATTTCGGTCGCCCGCTCGATAGCCTTACGATTCCGGAACTCGCCGTGCTTGCCGGTATGTTGCAGCGCCCGGAAGCCTACCGCCCGGACCGTCATCCCGAAGCTTCTCTGGAACGTCGCAATACGGTGCTTTATGCCATGCGCGATGCTGGTTACATTAATGATGACGAATACCACGAATATATCAAGACGCCCATTACGCTTGCCGAAAAGGAAACTTCCAACGAATCGGGCCTGTACTTCTACGAAGAAATCCGTAAGTATATGGAAAAGAAGTATGGCGAAAATTCGCTCTATGCCGACGGTGTTTCGATCAACTCGACGATTGACCCGGATATTCAGGCCTATGCCGATAGCGTCGCCCGCGTGCAGGTTGAAAAGGTTCGCCGCCGCGTGAAGTACCGCGCCACGCGCCGTCTTTTCTTGACCAAGAAATTCAATATGCCCGAAGATAGCGTGGTGGCTCACTTCGACAGCCTCTATACGATTTTCAAGAAGGAATACCTGGCCGACGACTTGAAGCGCGATGCCAAGCACCGCCGCTTCCCGGACTCTATCCTTTATCACCATCCTGAAATCGCCGCCATTTTGATCGAAAATGAAACGGGTGCAATCCGCGCCATGGTGGGTGGTTCTGACTTTAACCAGTCCCGCTGGAACCGTGCGGTGCAGTCCCTGCGTCAGCCCGGCTCGTCGTTCAAGCCGATTGTGTATTCGACGGCTATGGATAACGGCGCAAGCCCCTGCGACTCGGTGAACGACCAGCCGGTTAGCATTCCCGACCCGGATGACAAGGACAAGAACAAGGTTTGGCGCCCGGCGAACTTCGAACACGACTTCGAAGGTATGATGACGCTCCGCCGTGCCCTTTACCGCTCCAAGAACTTGCCGGCTATTCTGACGGGTATGAAGTACGGCCTCAACAACGTGGTCAACTACGCCCGCAAGTTCGGCATTGTGCGTGCTCCGCTCATGGCCGTGCCTAGCTTGGCTCTGGGTTCCGTGGGTGCAACGCTGATGGAAATGACGTCTGCCTATACGGTGTTCCCGAACGGCGGTAACCGAATCGAACCGTACATGATCGAATCGATTGTGGACCGCAACGGCGAAGTCATCGAAAAGAATTCCAAGGTTGAACACGAAGTGTTGCGCCCGGCATCGGCCTACTTGATGGTCGACATGCTGAAGGACGTGAATATTCGCGGTACGGCAGCCCGCGTGTGGGCGAGCGGCTTTACTCATCCGAGTGGCGGTAAGACCGGTACCACGAACGACTATACGGACTGCTGGTACATCGGCTTTACCAAGCAATACACTATGGGCGTGTGGGTCGGTTCCGACAGCCCGGGTACCTTGGGCGCAGGCCATACGGGTACCGAAGATGCCTTGCCGGTCTGGATGGCTGTGATGAAGCAACTCCATAAGGACTTGCCGCGTAAACCGTTCCCGGTTCCGAGCGGTGTGGTCAGCAAGGGCGTCTGCAACCATACGGGTAAGATTGCCGGTGAATTCTGCTCCGAAAAGACTTACTGCCTCTATACCGCGGGCTACGCTCCGACTGAAGTCTGCGACGGTAATCACTTCGAAGTCAAGACCAAGTCTGCCGACGACGCTACGCTCTTCAGTAACAAGGGCGCAAGTACGGCTCCCAAGCCGAGCGCCAGTGGTAAGGGCCCTGCCAAGAAGAATACTCGCAAGATGTTCTAGAGGTCGCGTCCTATGGACGCTTGGGGCTATGAGGTCGGTCGCTGAGGCTCCCTTTGAGGGAGCCTTGCTTTATAAGGTTTTGTGAGTAAACTAAAAAGTGCCCCGGTTAGGGGCACGTGCTCATTACTCAAAGCCACGTAGTGGCGAGCTCACTTGCTATTTAAACATCTTGTTGAGCGTGGCGCGCATGTGGTTCATGTTCGCTTCGTTCAAAGTTTCGTAGCGGTAGAAGGTTCCGTCCTTCTGGACAACATAAACGACGGGAATGTAGCCGGTTCCGTAAGCGGGACCGAACTTGTAGTCGCTATCCTGGAATACGGGAATCGCTACGTGGAACTGGTCGATAAACAGGCGAATGTCGTTTTTCTTGATGCCGCCGCCGAGGCCGATTGCGATACCGGTCAGGCCCTTGGGTTCATATTCCTTGACCAGATTCTGGATTTCGGAAATGTGGCGTTGGCAGTGCGGGCACTTGGGGCTAAAGTAATAGATCAAAAGAGGTCTGTTTGCAAACTGGCTGAACAGAATTCCCGGATCGCTAATGCCCGAAAGAGGCTTCGAAAAGTCCATCTTCATGGGCTGGTTAGTGGTGGTATCCTGCATCAACTTCACATCGGCCATCTGGGGTTCCGGAGCGAGCTGCGCAAAAGGCGTAACCGCTGCAATGGCTGCAATACTTAAAATTTTAGAAACGAAATTCATAACCCTTAAAATACGAAAAAATAGGCCGAAAAGACAGGTTTATTCAAAAAAAATGCGATTTTTTGCGAAAAATCACACTTTTGGATATTCCAAACTGGAATGGTTACAGGTTGTAAGTCGTGATAATCGAGTAGTGCGGTTCTGCCTTGCGAACCCCGTTCAGCGGGATGCTGACATCTACCTTGTTGACGAGTCTGCTGATTGACTTGGTTTGTGCAAAACGTACGCCAAAACCGATGAGGTAGACCAGGTCCTTGCGGTTGATATCCCAAAGGTCCCAGGCGGTTTCGCCTACGCTTTCAAAGATCGCGAACACGGGCATGAGCGTTGCGATTTCGAAGTTCGTGAAGTAGCGCTGTTCCAAGTTTGCGAATACGCGGGCTTGTCCGGCGTAGAAACCGGTGGGGAATCCGGCGAATCCGTTTCCGCCGCCTAAGGTTAGCTGCTTGCCGTAGCGGGCGTCTTCGTAAAAGTCTACAAGGCCTGTGAGTGCGGTCGAGAATCTTTCGTTCGGGTGGAAAATGTATTCGCCTGAAAGCTTGCCGTAGTAGTCGTGCTGTTCGCCGTGATCCAGGTAGAAGTTCATCTCGGATTTGAGCGTGAGGTGGTGCATGGAGAATCCAAGCATCAAGTCGGCCCAGAAATCAAGGCGAATGTCGTTGTCGGCGGCACCCAGCTGTTCGTAGTTCTTGGAAATCTGCGCCTTGAGTGAGTAGCCTTTTTCGATGTCTTCGGTCCACTTGGCGTTGTGGAAGTTCTTGATTTTTTCGTAGCGGATGTTCGAGAACGTCAGGTACATGCCGAGGCGTGAATCTTTCTGTTCGGGGAGCCATTCGTTGACTGCCGTGGCGGAATCGATGGCATAGGTGGTGTCGCCGTCGGTAAAGGAGTAGCGGTAAAGCTTGCCTTCGGTTGCGGTGGTGCGGTGGTAGTCGTAGGTGGCGCCCGCGTAGAGCTTGCGGTAGGTTCCGCCGAAGGAGCGGCTGATTCTAAAGCTGAGCGAGTCGTCGATAAAGTCCTTGACAGCCATGAGCTTTACGGGTTCGTTGCCGTTATACAGCGGGAAAGAGTCCAGCAGGGCTTTCTTGTGATTGTAGATGGGGCTGTCGCCGTATCTCTGTTGGGCGTCGTAAACAGAGGCGCCTGGCGGGAGTTTCCCGCTGCCATAGAAGAAGGCGTTGCGCTTGTTCTTTAAGCCTTCGATGGTGTAGGCCCACTGGTTCTGGCTTCTGCTGAGGAACGGAATGTACATCTTTCCGTAGGCGAGGTAGCCGTCGGTATTGTAGCTATAGAGAAAGTCTAAATGGTTGTAGCGGAACAGAAAGTGCGGGTCGCCATATTCCACCTGCCACATGTCGCGGAATTCATCGTGTCCGAAGTAGAATCCGAGCTTTTGCCCAAGGCCCAGGAAGTTGCTTTCTTGAACGCCGATACCCCAGTTCAGGTTACTGTAGGTGTATTCTTTTCCGGAAAAACCGAATGTGGTCGGAACGGAGAGTGTCCAGTTGTCGCTGGTATTGACTGTGGCGATATTCTTGCCATTTTCGTTAGAAATCTTGATGCTTGCGTCTGAAAGGTAGCGCTGGGTGCGTAGGAAACGTTCGGCTTCTTGGATTTGGAGGTCGGTGACTACGTCGCCTTCGCTAAAAAGGAGCAATTTACGGACAGTCGATTCGCGGGTTTCGATATGAATCCAGTTTAGCAGGTCGTACGCCCACTTGTCGTACTGCGTGTGGTACTTGGAATCGTCAAAAGCGTCACCGATATTGTACTGAATAGAATCAATCTTGAATGCACCGGGAGTATCTTGCGCAAAAGCTGCAAGAGGTACAAAAAAGAGAATAAACAAGATAACAGGCATTGCAGGAATAATATAGAAATTTCTATATTTGCCCGCGTACAAATCAAGGAGTAGCTAAATGCTCAAATCTACACTGCAACAGACCGATCCGGAAATCTACAACATCATCCAGGAAGAAGCCGAACGCCAGGAATATGGCATCGAACTTATCGCTTCTGAAAACTACACCTCCAAGGCAGTCATGGAAGCCATGGGTTCCGTGCTGACCAACAAGTACAGCGAAGGCTACGTTGGCAAGCGCTACTACGGTGGTAACGAAGTGATCGATAAGATGGAAGCTTTGGCCATCGACCGTTGCAAGAAGCTCTTTGGTTGCGACCACGTGAACATCCAGCCGCTGTCCGGTTCTCCGGCCAACGCTGCCGTGTACTTCGCCGTCCTCAAACCGGGCGACAAGGTCCTCGGCCTCAAGCTCGACCACGGTGGACACCTTTCTCACGGCCATCCGGTGAACTTCTCCGGCATGCTCTACAACTTCGTGCAGTACGAAGTCGATAAGGAAACGGGCCGCATCGACATGGACAAGGTCCGCGAAATCGCTCTCCGCGAAAAGCCGAAGATGATTCTCGCCGGTTTCTCTGCCTACAGCCGCAACCTCGACTGGAAGCGCTTCAAGGAAATTGCCGACGAAGTGGGCGCGCTCACCATGGCTGACATTTCTCACATTGCCGGTCTCATTGCCGGTAAGGCTATCGAATCTCCGGTGCCGTACTTCGACATCGTGACGACCACGACCCACAAGACTCTCCGTGGCCCGCGTTCCGCTATCATCATGTGCAAGGACCGCACCATCCAGAAGATGGTGAAGGGCGAACTCAAGGAAGTTTCTTTGGCCAAGGAAATCGACAAGGGCGTGTTCCCGGGTATGCAGGGTGGTCCGCATGACCACGTGAACGCCGGTAAGGCCGTTGCATTCCTCGAAGCTCTGCAGCCGGAATTCCAGACCTACGCGAAGAACGTCATCAAGAACGCTCAGGCTATGTGCGCCGAAATGCAGAAGCTCGGCTACAAGGTCATTAGCGATGGCACTGACAACCACCTCATCGTGGTGGACATGACCTCTAAGGGCGTTTCCGGTAAGGAAGCCGAAGTGGCTATGGAAAAGGTCGGCATCTCCTGCAGCCGTTCTACGATTCCGTTCGATCCGCGCAAGCCGATGGATCCGTCCGGTGTCCGTCTCGGTACTGCCGCTATCACGACTCGTGGCTTCGATGAAGAAGACTCCCGCGAAGTGGCTCGCATCATCGACCGCTGCGTGAAGGCTAAGGACGACGATGCCGCTCTCGCCAAGATCCGCGAAGAAATCGTGGCTCTCTGCAAGAAGCACCCGCTGTACAAGTAATTTTGCGGAGCAAAATTACTTGGGCTATGAGCTCGGTCGCTACGCTCCCTTTGAGGCGTGAGCGCGGACTTTCGGTCCTTTGAGTAAAATAATGGCGCCTTTGGCGCAAGATATTGAAAAGTGGTTCGCGTTTGCGGACCGCTTTTCGTTTTCTATATTTACGCTTATGTTTGCGATTAAGGTCCAAGGTGTTTCGTTTACTTACCCCGGTGCTCCAGTGAAGGCGCTTGCCTCGGTGAATCTCGAAATTCCCGAAGGCAGTTTCTTTGCGCTCCTGGGCCCGAATGGGGCGGGCAAGACCACGCTTTTGCGACTCTTGTGCGGGCGATTCGCGAAGTTTTCGGGCTCGCTTGAAATTGCAGACGGTTTGCGCGGCAAGAATGGTTTTCTCGACGCAAAAGCCTGCGGAATCTTGCTTGAAAATCCGGGTGTTTACCCGAAGCTTTCGATTGCGGAATACGTGGACTATTTCGTGGGCTTCTACGCGGCGCGCAATCCCGAGTGGAATGAATCTGCCGCCCGTGAACGCATCGCGACTCTTGCGAAAAAGTTGGAATTGCCGGATTCTGCAACCCGCATGGGTAAACTTTCGCTCGGTAACCGCCAGAAGGTGCAGCTGCTGCGTGCCATGGCGCCGTCGCCAAAGCTTTTGATTCTTGACGAGCCGGTCGCAAACTTGGATCCGATGGCGCGTGAAACCGTATGGAGCCTGCTTGCCGACTGGCGCAAAGACGAAGGCGGTACCGCTATCGTTTGCTCGCATATTCTCGCTGAAATGGAAGAAGAGGCAACGGATTATGCTATCATTGACCGCGGCCAACTCCTGAAGAGCGGGCGAGTCGCCGACCTTGCCGGCGAATCGGCGTCGTTCAAAGTGGACTCTGCCGCATCATTAGAGCAAATTCGCGCGGCTCTCGCTGCGGCTGGAATTAAAGCAAATGTTACGCCTTCCGCATCGAATCTCGCGAATGTCTATCGCGAAACGGTCGGCGCCTAGAACGTCTGCGACAGGTCGAAGGCGAATCTGCCCCAGCCGAATTTTTCCGGATTCCAGTTGCTCAAATCCTTCTTGAACGCGTAATCTAGACGGAAGGTCAGGAACTGCCAACGGTAACGCACACCGGCGCCAAGGCTTTCGCTTTCACGTTCTTCGTACAAATCTTTTTCATGGTCGGTCACGAGAGTCCAATCGTAGAATTGCACAATCTGCCAGCGCTGCCAAGACTTCCACGGGAACGTCCAGCGGATTTCTTCGTTGAATCGGTAGTAGAGCGGAGTCAGACCCGTATTGATAATCTTGTCGCCGTTTTCGTCGGTGGACTCGTTGCTTGCGAAAATACTTCTGAAGCGGTAGCCGCGAACAGAACGCGTACCGCCCTGGTAGAAGATTCTGGCATCGTCTTCGATTGCCTTGGCGAAGAATTTACCGACGCTTCCGCTAACGGCCCCGTTGAAAGTCCAGAAGAGCGGATGGTAAAGGTTCACCGTCATTTCGCCGTAGGTGTACGGGTCGCCCACCATCGTCAGGTTTTGAATATCCGCCTTCCAGTTGGTGCCCGTGCCAAATGTCGGTGCAAAGCGCAAGCCCCTCGTGGGGTTAAAGTAATCGTTGGTGTAGTCGAATGTCAGCGCAATTTCGCCCTTGAGCTTAAAGAGGCTTGAATCGTTCTTGTTCACGTATCGGGTATCGAGCGTACTGCGGAAGCGAATTCTCTTGGTAAGGCCGAAGGTCAAGTCGCCACGGTTAATCACTTCGTAACGTTCTTCCAAACTGTCGGGGTATGCCGGCGGATTGATTTTTTCGTGGTTTAGCGTAAGGCGGTCTTCAAAACGGATTGCCGTCGGAATGAAACTGAACGAGGTTCCGAACAAGAGCGGATTTGCATAGCCAATAGATGCTTCTTGCTTGTGCTGGGCGATTTGGGCGCTCGTCGAAAATTCATGCAGTCTTCCAAAGAAGTTCTTGTGCTTTGCAGAAGCCTGTGCGCCAAAACCGTAAATTTCTTCGAAGAAGAACCCATAGCGGGTTTCGCCCGGAACGCGCTCCGTCACATTCAGGTAAACGTCCGAAAGACCGTCGCTTCTCAGGGAGTCGCTCATCTTGATTTGCGTAAAGAGCTGCGTCGAGAAGAGTTTGTTTCTAAAGGTGTTGTACTGGTTACCGTCAATGATTTCGCCTTCGGGAATTCGCCACAGACTTGAAAGCCATGCCGTGTCGGTAAGGCCGGTCTCAGAAATGACGATATTTGGATTTCGCTTGTCTTTGGTGCGGTGGCTTGAAGAATTCATGTTGCCCATGATGACTTTTGCACCGGGATCAATGGTGATTTCAACATAAATCTTCTTTTGCGTGGTGTCGATTTTTTCGATAGAAGAAAGCGTGGTATGCAAGTATCCTTCGCGGCGGTATGCCTTCTGGATGTCTTCCATATCTTCGGCGATATCGTCTTGGTTGTAAAGGTGGTCTTGCGCGATGTTTAACTTTGTCTCGTCAATTTCAACTTTTCGGTCTTCAGGGACAATCAACTTCGCTCCGCTAAAGCGGTAACGTTCGCCGTCGCGAATGGTGATGTAGTAGCCGCGAATGCAACTGTCTTGAGCGACGTAGTTGCGTTGAATGTCCATCGTCAAGTTGAGACTGTAGTAACTGCGAGAGTAGTAAAGCGCCTTGATGTTTTCCAACGAAAGACGCATCATGAAGTCTTGCTTGGTGGTGTCCATTTTACCGAATTCTTCGGGAATGTCAAGCTGTTCTTCTAGCTGGAAATTCGAGAATGCCTTGTTGCCCCTGATGTCGAGGTACCAAGGGTGCTTATCTTCTTCGGCAAAGCAGAGGAATGTGAGAGCTAAAAGAAGGAGTAGGATTTTTCTCATTTTGAATCCTCCTTTTGCTTAGAGGGCGATTCTATGGCTTCGCACCGTCCAATACCCAGTAGACAGGGGTTCCAGAATCGATACACGTAGTTGATACCGATGTTCTTTTCCAAACGGTCGTTGCTTCCGGCTCCGGTACTAGTCAGGTACTGCTTGGAATTCAGCATGCCGTTCAAGTACAAGGTGGGCGATAGATGGTTCTCGTGAGAATACTCGTCTTCTTGGAACACAGGCAGTGTGTAGTTGACACCGAATTGTAGAGACTGGTCGTAAGTCGGGTTGTCGCTCTGGTCTTGCGTATAGCCGAAGATCAAACTCAAGTTCTTGACCCAGCGGTCAAGCGAAACCGGTATCTTGAAGTAACTGGAGTCTTTGTCGCTGGTGGTGTTGCTTTCGAAGAACATCACCTTCATGTCGATGTCGCCAATGTAGTCGCCACCCAAGGTCTTGTTGGCCGTCGTCGAAATGACTTTGCCGATAGCCTTGCCGGCCAACTTGTTCCAGTCGGTTTCTTCGCCGTTGTCGTTTGCGATACAGCCGAGCAAGATGTTGTAGTAAATCGATGCGGTAGAAGATTCGTTGCCGCAGTTCGAGGATGGAACGGCTTGTAGGTTCGAAATAGTTCCTTGTAGGTCAAGATTGATGGGGCAAGTTTCTTTTTCTGTTTCGTTCGTTTCTGAACAGTAGGGAAGTTCCTGGCTACTGGAAACATCAACCACGCCCTTTTGCCAAGGAACAACGTTCCAAGAAATCATGAAGGCGTTCAGCTCGAATTCGTAAATGTCCTTGACTCCGATAAAGCCGGTGTTGGTATTGGTGATGTCGCCGTGCAATAGCGGACGCACCGTGTTACCGAGAACCCAAATGTCAACGGTTAACGGGAAGGTTGCAAAGGGTGTTACGATGGCAATCGAGTCTTTTTGGGAGTCGCTGATATGCATGGCCAAGTTGATGGGACTCGATACGGAAATCTTTTCTTCTTGGGCTCCGCTCTTGCGTAGCTTGGCCACAAAGTTGTTGAACATGGTTAGGTACTTGTCAAGAGCCGTCGGCGTCACATCGATATCCAAGTCTCTGTAGAATACCATCTTGTCGATGGAAATGTCGCCTGTAATGGTGCTGTTCTTGATGATGCCTTCTTGGCTGTGCGGAATCTTGAAGCCGATGTTACCGCGGGCAATCGCTTCGGCCTCGCCGTAAATGGAGTTGTTGAACTTGTAAGAAATTTTGGGAATGTTTGCCGTCACTAGCAGATCTTCTTCGCTGTCGGTCATGGTACTGCTGATGTCTTCAAGCACAAGGTAGTGAGATTCTGTCTTGATGGAGTAACGGTCCGAATGGACATTGATAGAATCCAGCTTCATGCTGTCCAGGTTAAACTGCAATGTACCCGAGATGACTTCGTCGTTTTCGTTTCGTGTTCTTGCTTCGTAAATGTTCAGGAGTCCGTTTTCAACATGGCCGCGCATGTAGATGGGGAATTGCACCTTGGTCTTGGGAGGCTCGTAAATAGTGGAGTCCAGTCGAAGGTCTGCGGTAATACCGGTAAGGCCTTTGCGCAGTTCAGCGGAAATATCGATGTGCAAGTCCGTATTCTTGATTTCGCTGACAGTTCCCGGAATGAACCAAGAGCCGTTTGCGTCCACGGTTCCACTGAAGATGAAATCGTTGTCGATAAAGCCTTCGGCCCAGAGAGTGCCTTCGTTATCACTACCATGCGAGAAACTCACGTGTCGCTTGTCGCTAAAGACATTGTCAATAATCACCTGCGTGTTGCCGGTCCAGCCACCGCCACCGATGTCCAGGTAAGAATTCAGCTCGATCTTGTCGTTTTCAGCAAAGATGTTCAGTTTGCGAATGTTGAACAGGTCCGGCGGAATCTTTCGGAAGTTAATGTCTGCAAAACTCAAGTTACCAATCAGCTTGTTGCCTTGGCTGTACGTCAGGTCGCCATTCAGCATGCCAGAAGTGAGCGTGCTGTCGTTAAAGCCTTCTAGCAGTAGCGGTATGCTGAATTCGTGAGAAGAAATGTTGGCGAATAGAACTTGAACGGGCAAGAAGGTGGTCGGCTTGAAGTTGGGGTTGGAATCGTTAGGCAAAATGAAGACGGTAGATGCCGTAACGGAGTTCCTGTTGTGAATGGCTTTGAAGTTGTCTACGAAGAGCGTGTCTTCGTCTGCGCGAATGGATGTCTCGAGGCTCACGTTGAAGGCGTCCAAACCGCCATCCACGGTAACGTCCAGTTTTCCGACCCGGTTGTCAAAGTCGTGGTGCCATTCGCCGCTTACCTTTCCGCGAATGTTTCTGCCTAGCTTGATGTCCGAGAAGGGAATTGTCTCGAAGATCACCTTGTCCGCCTCGACGTCGAGTGCGATGGTGTCTCCGATGTGTACGTACGCGCTTGCTTGTCCGCCATGCTGTTGCCGCACGTTCCAAGACGTGTGGGGGTGCGGGTCGTTCCATTTTACGTCGCCATCGAAGTCGAAGGTTTCCTTAGGAGCGTAAATGATGCCGTTAGAGAAATCAATTCCTTTCTTGTTGATCGCCAACATCACTTGTAGCGAGTCTGCGGCAATGTGGTAGGCGTTGATGATGGAGTTAATCTTGGCAAGGATTTTCAGGGAATGTCCGTCAAAGGAACCGTAGGCTTTAGAACGGGCGCCTAGGGTGAGGTTGCCTTGAGTCCAGTCTAGAGCCCAAGGTTCGTAGGGCGAAATGTCACCGGTAAACGTGAGCGAAAGAGAATCCTTGAAGTTGATGACGGCGTCGACTTGGGAGCCTTGGCGAGTTTCTGCAGAAACCGTCAGCTCGTTATCGTAGAGTTCGCCCGATTTGATTTCCATGTCTAGAGGCATCATCTGGGGACCGAACTTGGCACTCATGTGTCTGACGCGCCCGCTAAAGAAGGCGTTCATTTCTTTGTCCAGGGTGCCGTTCAGCTGAATGCTTCCGCCTTCGTCATTTTGTAGCAATACGTCGGCTTCGATGTTGTTCATGTCTCCAGAAAGATCAATGGTCACGTTTTCGGCAAGCAACGGCCAGAAGGCTCCGATGCGGGTCTTGATATTCGCTTCGTAGTTCGTGCGTTTCTTTTGCAAGTCGAAGCTTGCGTTCGCGCTTACCTTGACTTTCCCGAGCTCGGGAACCGCCTTGGGGAGTTCTACAGGAATCCAGTCTTCGGGATTGTCTATGGTGACGTCCGTTTTCGTCTTGATGCGGCCCAAGTTGTTTTTGGGCGCTTCTACGCTTAAGACGATCGCGTCTTTTTGTGTCTTGACGTTGCCGGAAACCTTTAGCATGTCGCTGTTGAAGTCGGCGTTGAGATCCAACTTTGCCGGACTTGAAATGAAGTCGCCACTGATTCTGTTTGCCTTGAGGGCTACCGCCTTTTCGCCGCGGCTTTCTACGGAAATGTTGCTAGCTTGCCAACTCTTGCCGTCGGAGAGAGTAACTCGTGCTTCTCTGACGTCGACTTGGACTGGGATTGGAAATTTTAACTTCTCCGGGAATTGGGGAATTTCGTTTGATTTCTTTTTCGGGGCGCTTTCTTTGGGTAGCTGGATGACGGCTATGGCCGAATCCATTTGCAGGTTGACTCCCTTGGGTTCCCCGAGCAAGGTGATTTCCAGATTCGGGTTTGAAACTTTAATGTCTTGGCCATCAAAAGAAACTCGAATGGAATCGAAGTGATGGGTCAGAAGGTCGTCCATGCGGTGGCCGTAAGGGCTAATCGTAATGCCTGCGACCGTGTGCGGAGTTGATAGGAATCGTTCCAAAAGTGCATGCAGGAACCAGACGCCAAGGGCAATGGCGCCAACAACAGCCGTGGCGAAGGCGGCTGTTCCTAGAAATGTCGTCGGTCTCTTGATCAACTTGATTCCAATTATAGAAAATGCAAGGATTCCGGTCTCGGGAAATTACGGGAATGACGCCTGTAACTCGTTGACTGTCAACGAATTAGCGTCTTTGAAAATAAAGATTTGTAAACGAAGGAAAATGGGCGGGCTTATGGCTGATTTTGAGTGAACGTTTGTGCATTTGTTTTGGACTTTTTGGGCCAAATGTTTTTTTTGCTTTGACATTTTGTGCCATATTTTCGATAGTATATTTGGAAGTGAAAATCATCGCCTTCAAGGCAAAGGACTAAGATGAAGCTGATACATACCGCCGACTGGCATTTGGGCAACTCCATGCACGACATCGACAGGTTAGAAGAATCCAAGCAGTTCCTGGATTGGCTCAAGGAACAAATCGTGGATTTCGGGGCAGAATGCCTTGTAGTTGCAGGCGATATTTTTGACACGACGAACCCCTCTGTAGAGGCGCGCCGCCTTTATTTCCGCTTTTTGGCCTCTTTGTTGGATACTTGCTGTAAAAATATTGTACTGGTGGGCGGTAACCACGATTCGGGTGCTCTGCTCGATGCTCCCCGCGATTTGCTGGATGCGCTCAATATCCAGATGGTAGGTTCCCTGGGCGAGCGTCCGGTCGAAGAATTGATCAAGGAATTGACGGATGCCAATGGCAACGTGGTTGGCATCAGCGCCGCAGTCCCTTACGTGCGCGAAATGGAATTGCGTCGTTTCAAGACCGAAGACGCTATGGATTTTGCCTCCAATACCTTTAAAGGCCTGTATCATGCCGTGTACGAGGCTGCCGACAAGGTGCGTAATGGCCGTAATGTGCCCATTATTGCAACGGGACATTTGTATGCTGCCCAGTTGGAAGGTCGTCCGGATAACGATAACGGTAGCGATGCCAAGGAACACGGTATGCGCGATATCGTGGGAAATCTAGGTACTGTTCCCGTGGCGGTTTTCCCGGAAGGTTTTGACTACGTGGCTTTGGGACACATTCATTATACGACCATGGTGGCGAAAAATCCGAAAGTCCGCTATTCCGGTTCACCGTTTGTGCTCGGCTTTGACGAAGCGGAACGGGATCACCATATCTTGTTGGTGGACTTGGCGAAGGATGCGACCCCTGTCGTGGAAAAAATTGTTACTCCGCAGTATTACGCCTTTAAGCGTGTATCGGGCTCCATCGATGCCGTAAAAGATCAGTTGAAACAGTTGGCTAAAGCTCCGTCCGAAAAACCGTTGAAAGTAGAAGTGGTCTATGACTATATGCCGGGCGTGAGCGTTCATGAAGCTCTTTCGAGTGTGTTGGAAAAGGCTCCTTTTGAGGTGGTGAGTTGGAAGGTGAACCGTGCGGCATCGCTCTCTGCCGAAGACTTTTCCGACGATGCCCTTGAATCGATTGAAGTCTTGGATGATGAGGAAATTTTCAGACGCCTCATGATGAGTAAACTCGGTATAACCGAGGCTAATGATGAATTCAATAAGGATTACGAAAAATATCTATCGCTTTATAGATTGGTTGTAGAAGAAGTGAACAGCGAGGAGGCATAAACATGAAGATTTTGAAAGTTGAGTTTGAAAATATCAATAGCCTCGCAGGGCAATGGTGCATCGATTTTACCGATGCCTCTTATGCGGAATTGGATCACAGCCTTTTTGTCATTAGTGGCAAGACGGGTATGGGCAAAACCAGTATCCTTGATGCGATTACGTTGGCCATTTACGGGGCAACGCCGCGCCAGGGAATCATTTATAACGGCAACGAGGGCAACGCTGTCATGACTTCTGACAAGGGCAACTGCTATGCCCGCGTCACCTACAAGTGCCAAAAGGGTATCTTTGTTTCGGAATGGAGCCAGCGCCGCGCCCATGACAGGGCGAACGGAAATTTGCAAGCGGCTCAGGGCGAAATCTACTCCGTAGATAATCCCCAGCAAAAACTGTTTAGTGGAAGAACGGGGGCGAACGGTGAACTGGGTAAGGCCAATGCCGAAATAATCCAGTTGGATTATTCGCAGTTCTGCCGCTCCATTATGCTTGCCCAAGGTGAATTCAGCAAGTTTTTGACTAGTGACGAAAGGGAACGTGCCGACATTCTTGAAAAGTTGAACGGTACGGAAAAGTACCGCCGCATCGGCAAAAAAGTGGGTGACCACAGGAGCGAAGCTAGGTCTGCAAGAGACAATGCGCAGACTGCTTTTGATACCTTGAATAACGCCATGCCCAAGGCTGAAGAAATTGTAGCGGACGAAGCCTTGCTTGCTGATTTTGCCGAAAAAGAAAAGAACTTGACGACAAAAAAAGCGGAACTCGAAGCGAGAATTACTTGGCGTAATTCTATGAACGCCGCACAGAATCGCATGATCAAGGCGGATGAAGATCTTAAAAAGGCCACGCAGAATAAATCGGATTTTGCGGAAAACGAAACTCTGCTTGCCCGTGCCGAGAAGGCGAAGGAATGCGTGTCTTTTTATACGAAATTGCAGGGACTTCGCAATCTCCAAAAATCTGACGGAGAAACCTTAGCTCAGCTGCAGGGCAAGCTTCCGAATGCGATGGAAGGCTTGAAGAATGCTGGTGATCAGAGGGCTCTTGCAGAAAAAGCGAAGTCTGAGGCAGAACAGTTTGTTGTTGAAAATGAGCCTCTTTGGAATGAAATCCGCAAGTTGGATGAAAACCTGAAAAATGCGCAGAATCTGGTGGCTGACGCAAAAAAGCGCAAGGAAAATGCGGCGCGGGTGTTGGCCGAAGCCGAAGGTGAAGTCCAGAAGGCGAATGGTGCTATTCTTGAACTTGAACCGAAATCCAATGAACTTAAGGCCGTCCAAGCAGCGAATGCCAAGGATGTGGATCTGCGCGGGATTATTCCCCAGAGCGAAACTCTTGTAAAGCGAATCGGCGAATTTGATGGGCAAATTCGTGATGCTGAAAAAGCGAGAGTTGCTGCTGTCACGGACTATGAAAGGGCCGAAGGTGATTTCAAGTTGCAGTCCGAAAAGAAACAGGGCTTGCTTCTGGAACAGCAGAAACTGTTTGAAAACGACGTCTTGGTGCTTGCCGATGTGATCCAGAAACATCTGGTAGACGGCGAGGCCTGTCCGGTTTGCGGCTCCAAGGAACATCCGGCCTGTAGTCATGCGGAAAATGCTTCTGTAGACGAAACCTCTGTGGTGAGTGTCGCTGAAAAAATCCGCGAACTTAACGGCAAAATGCAAGCGGTTGATGCGGCTTTGGGACAGAGCGATGTCGCCAAAACTCGTGCAAAAACTGCTGAAAATGCGGCTGTAGAAAGCATCGAGTCTTTGAGGACGCAGAAACAGGAGGCTGCCGATCAGGTCGCCATCCTTTGGAAACCTTGGGCGGAATTCAGCGTCGATACGGCTTCGACTGTTTTGGAAGGCCTGCGTCAGCGCTTGCAGACTTTTGAAAAGAACCAGTCCGATTTGGAAAAGTATACAAGTAAACTCGAACTTGCGCGTAACAACGAAGCGCTTTATAAGAATAAGGTCGCTGAGGCGAAGAAGAGTCTGGATGCGGAAACTGCAGCCTTTGACAAGGCTTCTGCGGATTTGCGGAAGTTGGCTGATGAACGAACTGAAAAGTTTGGCGACAAGAATGTAGACGCGGAATCGTCTGCCGCTGCGAACAAGAAAAATAAGGCCGTTGCCGCGTATGAAGCTGCCGATGGTACTTTCCGTTCTGCAGAAAATGAATGCAATAAACTCGATACGCAAATCGCTGCGCTCAAGGATTCTCTTGCAAAAACGGTAGCGGATATCGAGACTGCATCTGCAGATTTTGCGAAAGCGCTTAAGGCAAAGGAATTTGAGGACGAACGTGATTACTTGGCTGCCGCGATGCCGGAGGCAGATTTTGCTCGGCTGCAGGCGAGGAAGAAGTTCGTGGATGAATCCCTTGCTTCGGCAACAAGCCTGCGCCAGGAAGCTCTTGATGCGCTTGAAAAACTGAAGACGGAACGTACTGACGAAACTCCGCTTCAGACTTTGCTTGACGAAAAGAAAAATGTGGAAGATTCGTTGAATGGTCTGCTGCAGAATTCTGGTGCAGCAAGAGAACGCGTGACTCGCTACAAGCAGAACCAGGTAAGGTTGCAGGAACTTGAAAAGGATCTTGAGGCGAAAAAGGCTGAATTTGCTCGCTGGGAGGCCATGGGGGAATTCTTCGGCGTGATGGATGGCCGTGATTTTGCCACGTTTGTGCAGGGATTGACCTTTAAATCGTTGCTGAAGCTTGCCAACAAGCATTTGGCGATTGTCAAGGACCGCTTTAGGCTGGTTGCAAAAGGAAACCTGGACTTCGAAATTTCTGATGCGGAATTTGACAAGCCTCGTGGAATTTCGAACCTTTCCGGTGGCGAAAAATTCCTGGTAAGCCTCTCGCTGGCCCTCGGTATTGCTGACTTCGCTAGCCGCAATGTCCGCGTGGAATCCCTGTTCATGGACGAAGGCTTTGGTACTTTGGACGATGCCACCTTGGAAGATGTAATGAGTTGTCTCCGGAGCCAGCAGCGCGAAGGAAAGATGCTTGGAATCATTACCCACGTGGAATCGGTGGTGAATAGCATTACCCAAAGGATTGAACTGGAACCTGCCCAGCAGGGACACAGTATCATCAAGGGCCCGGGCGTAAGCCGGGGCACTGCAGTGGCCTGACTTGACAAAATCTGAAAATTACTATATTTTTGTGCAGTAAAACAAATGTTCACTATACGGAACTCTGTATAGTGTTCATCAAGTTTGTGAGGTGCACATGGCCCTAGAAAATATGGATCAGGAACAGCGGGAAGCGGTGGAAACCACCGAGGGTTTTGTGCGCGTGGTGGCGGGGGCTGGGTCCGGTAAAACCCGGACGCTGACCCAGCGTTACCTGTACCTGGTGAAAGAGATGGGAATTTCGCCGTCGAACATCCTTTGCGTTACGTTCACGAACAAAGCTGCGAACGAAATGAAGAAACGCATTCGCACGGTGTTGGGCGGTGACGATAGCGGCTACATTTCCACGTTCCACGGCTTTTGCGTGCGGTTCCTGCGCGAAGAAATCCATGTGCTGAACTACCCGAAAGAATTCATGATTCTGGACGAAGACGACCAGAAGTCTCTTTTGCACAAGGCCTACGCCGATTTGGGTTACTCGCTTAAGGATTTGAAAATCAGCAGCGTCATCGACTACATCGGGGGCCGCAAAGCGGCCGATATCAATTACGTTTCGCTGTTTGCGGAACTGCCATCAGAAGGCATGACGACAAAGGATCATCTGCTCTCGCTTTCGGAAGCGGCCGATGACAAGTGGATGCGCGTTTATTACCGCTACCTCTACGAGCAGAAAAAGAATTACGCGCTGGACTTTGACGACTTGATTCTTTCGACGCTGTACATTCTCGAGAATTTCCCGGAACAGCTTGACAAGTGGCGCAAGCGCATGATGTACATCATGGTCGATGAATATCAGGACATCGATGGTCAACAGTACCAACTGGCGGATTTGCTGGCGAGCTACCACAAGAATCTTTTTGTGGTGGGCGACCCGGACCAGACCATTTACGGCTGGCGCGGAGCCGATGTCAACCGCATTCTGGAATTTGACAAGACTCACGAAAATACCAAGACGATTTTGCTGCAGAACAATTATCGTTCCACGCCTAGCATTTTGAAGGTACCGGATGCAGTCATCAAGAACAATAAGTTCCGAATCGAAAAGATCTTAAGGCCAAAGCGTGTCGGCGGCAAGACACCTGTCTTTTACCACGCCAAGAACACCCGCGAAGAGGCCAAATGGATTGTAGAACAAATCCAGAACGCCGTGCAAAGCGCCGGCGGCGTCCACTACAAGGATATCGCGGTGCTTTATCGCATGCACTCGCAGTCGCGTTCTGTAGAAGAAGCCTTGATGGCCGAAAACATCCCTTACAAGGTTTACAGCGGTGTCGGCTTTTACCAGCGCAAAGAAATCAAGGATGTCATTTGCTACTTGCGAATGCTGGTGTACGCCGATGATTTGTCGTTCATGCGTACGGTAAATACGCCCAAGCGCCAGTTCGGCCCGCGCAAGATTGCGACATTGCAGGCCTTTGCCGATGCTCGCGGTGTCGGACTCTACGAAGCTCTGCTTGAAATTGTTTCGGAAGCGGGTCTTTTGAACAATGTGGCGGCCGATGTTTCTTCACAGGCAGAACTCTCTTCTGTCGGCAATGAAAATCAAAAGATTGATTTCGACTGCAAAGCATTTTTGGCCCGAAGCAATGTGGTGGAATATGTGAAGCTGATTGAAAGGTACCGTTCCCGCTACAAGGACATGAGTGTTTCTGAAGTCCTCGCGAAAATCTTGCGTGAAACCAAGTACGAAGAAATGCTGCGTCTAGACGGCGACGAAGACCGCCTAGACAATCTGGCGGAACTCAAGCAGGGAATTCTGGAATTCGAAAATTACTACGAAGAAGATGCTTCGCTAGATGAATACTTGCAGAACATTGTGCTGTTTACGAACACCGACGAAGATACGGAAGAAAAAGACCGCGTGCAGCTCATGACGATTCACAATGCGAAGGGTTTGGAATTCCCGTATGTGTTCGTATGCGGCTTGAACGAAGGCTTTTTTCCGGTCAAGCGCGTGCAGAACAAAATCCAGCTGGAAGAAGAACGCCGCTTGGCCTATGTGGCATTTACCCGCGCTGAGAATGTACTTTGCTTAAGCGATGCCGAAGACGGCGTTGCAGGCGAAAGCGGAACCCGCTACCCGTCTAGATTCTTGCTTGAAATGGATATGGGCGGACTGAACATCGCCCGCGGCATTTCAGAAGATTTTCTCGAAGCCGCGAAAGCCTACATTGCAAACATCGATCGCGATCGTGAATTTTTGAGCGACGAAAGTCTTGGGCTCGTAAAGAAAGCGCCTTCGGCCGAGTTTGCCGAGGGTGACCGCGTGATGCATAAAATCTTTGGCGAAGGAACCGTGAAGGCCGTAGACGAAAAGAATTTCTGCTACGAAATCGCCTTCGAAAAGTTTGCGACTCCGCGTTCTATTCAATTTGATTTTCCTTTGACACGGATTTAGAATAAATTTATATTAGGGTGTCAAAATCTAAAAAAGGAAAAATGTTTAAATGGTTTCGTTTAAAAAAGTCGCATTTCTTTTTGCCATAGCTTCTTCTTTGTCGCTTCTTGCCTGTGGCGATTCCAGTTCAGCATCTGCCGATGATGTTGGATCCTCTTCGAGTGAGTCTGAAAAAGTTATCGAGTCTTCTAGCAGTGAATTGAACGATTCTTTGTCTAGTTCATCTAGTGAGGAGAAAATCGAGTCCAGCAGTAGCTCCGTAGAAGAGGAATCGTCTTCTAGTAGAGAACGTCTCCTTTGGCCTTCGGATTCCTTGAAGACCGTTCTTGGTGGGGATTATGTTCCGGCTTTGACAATCGATGATGATCTCGTAGACTTCCATTTCGAAAGGCTTCGCACTGTGTTCGACAAAGAATTCCATTATGAGGTGTGGGGGAATGTGGATTTTGAAGAATTTGGCTATACGGATTCTCTGAAGGCTTCGAATTTTGAAGAGACAGCTGATGCTAATTATTATGGTTCGTTTCTCGGAAAGTATGTTGATCATAAAATTATCATTGTGAAGTATGCAGATGAATTCAAAAAGAGTGTCTATATCAAGTATTATGATTTGAACGCTGTTGAATTTCCTGCTGAAGCGTTTAGCGCAAAGAATGGGGGTGTAGAACTTCCTGAAATAAAAGCAGATGGCTTCTATTTTGATTCGCTGAAAAATCTTCTTGTGGTTGCAGGAACGGAAGAAAACTTTGGGACTGCATATAGAGATTCTCTCAAGGCTTTTGGTTATGAAACGGAAGATGATACTGTGTATAAAAAGGTGGATATTGAAAATAAATATGAACTTTCGGTGAAAATTCATGAACTTGGCGTGGGCAATGCTTTTGAGATGAAATTTGAATATGGAACCCTTGCCTATTATGCCTATTACAGAATGCCGGAAAACTTTAAGGTGACTTATTATGAACAATCTCCAGGAATTTATGTTCAGCAGAATACCTTCTATAGGGATGGAATGGATTATTACTATACCTCATCCCTGAAATACACGTCCACGATATCTTTTGAATCAAATACTTCATATCGCTTTAAGTTTGATGACGCTTCTGGAACCTGGTTGAAATATGAAAATGAACGCTTAAACGATACCTTGAGCCAACTGGAATTTGTTGCGCGTATCGCGGACTATGCAGGCTTGTTGGGACAATGGGATATATTTGATACGGATGTAGAAGGTTATACGGATCAGGGTGTCGTAAATTACAAGGTGACGACGAATGTTTCCGGGCTGGAATGCCACAAATGGACTTCAAAAGGATATTCCGATACGATTGAAAAAATAATCTGCACTGCAGATGGTAGTGATTATCTTCTCAGTAAAAATAATAGTTCGTCATCGAAGACCATCGGAATTTCTGAATTCTTGATAGGTGGTGTTGAGGTCCCTGCGGAGTCTCCGTAATTTTAGTGCTTTTTTGTGCATTTGTATGCGCTTGACAATTTGTGTCAGGCGCATTTTGTTATATTAGTGCACATGGTAGCACTAAATAAGTCGAAAGCGAAAAAAGAAATTGAGTTCCTTTGCACTGAATGTGGCAATACTACGCCCAAGTGGGCGGGCAAGTGCCCGTTCTGCGGTGCATGGAGCAGCCTCAAGGAACACGTGGTCGAAAATATTCTCGAGGGCGGTCGAGCCTCTCGCGGCTTGGGCGGCCCGGTGCACAAGGTGGTGCCGCTTAAGGATGTCGCGACTGAAGATACGCGGCGGCTGAGCTCCGCCAACGCTGAATTTGACCGCGTGCTAGGGGGCGGGCTTGCACCAGGTTCCCTGGTGCTCATTGGTGGCGATCCGGGAATCGGCAAGTCCACGCTCGTGCTTTCGACGCTCGCCACCATGACAGCCGCCGGCGTCAAGACGCTGTATGTGAGCGGCGAAGAGAGCGCGGTACAGGTCAAGCTCCGCAGCGAGCGCCTGAATGTCGCTGGCTCCGATATGCTTTTGCTTTGCGAAACCAGCCTCGAAAAAATCTTGCAGCAGGCGCAGGATATTAAACCTCAGGTGCTTGTAATCGACTCTATCCAGACGGTCTATAAGAGTGACTTGTCGGGGACTCCGGGCTGCGCTACCCAGCTTCGTGAATGTACCCTTGACCTGATGGTCTTTGCCAAGAATACGGGCTGCATCACCATTCTAATCGGGCATGTGACCAAGGACGGTCAGATTGCGGGCCCACGTATTTTGGAACATATGGTCGACACCGTCGTGTACTTCGAGGGCGACCGCAATCACCAGTACCGGATACTCCGGACTATCAAGAACCGCTTTGGAGCCACTGACGAAATCGGCGTATTCGAGATGACGGGGCACGGGCTTTCGCCTGTGGAAAACCCGAGCCGGGTGTTCTTGCAAGAGAATGTGCCGCCGACACCCGGAAGCGTTGTCTGCTGTACACTAGAAGGTTCCCGTGCCATGCTTTTTGAAACCCAGGCGCTGGTGAGCTCTACGACGTTTGCTGTGCCCCAGCGCGTGGCTGCTGGAATCGATTCCAAACGTCTGACGATTATCCTTGCTCTGCTAGAAAAGTTCGGCGGGGTAGTGGTCGGTGCATCAGATGTGTTCGTTTCTATTGCCGGCGGGCTGAAGGTCTCCGACACTTCATCGGACCTCGCCCTGGCTCTTGCCATCGCCAGCAATCATCTTGGTATCCCGCTGGGCCGCCAGTCCATCGCCATTGGCGAATTGGGACTGTCTGGCGAGGTCCGCTCCGTGAGCCTGTTGGAAACAAGACTCAAGGAAGCCCGCCGCCTGGGAATCACCGAGGCGGTTGTCCCTGCGGGCGGACGCCTCCCCGAAAACACCTCCGGCATGAAGATTGTCCAAGTCAACACCCTTTCCGCCGCCGTAAACTGGTTGATGGACAAAAAGTAATTACCGCGGGCGAAAGTGAGCGGTCTTATAACAAAAGCCCCGGTTCATTACCGGGGCTCTTTAAATCCGTTAAGGTTCGAAACTATTCTTCTTCGTCGTCAGCAGCTTTTTTCTTTCTCTTCTTCTTCTTGGGAGAAGAACCAGTACCTTCGACCTTGATGTCGGCGGCCTTTTCACCACGCTTAGTGAAACCGTACTGACGCGGGTCAAAGCCGGACGGGAACTGCGTCTTGTTGTCGTAGATCACCTTCTTGGCGGTGAACTTTTCGATCTTGGCGCCTTCGAGGTTTGCACCGGAGAAGTCCACGTCTTCCATCTTGGTGTCTGCGTCAATCTTGATGCCCTGCATGTTGGCGTTGGTGAAGTTCACCTTTTCGAGCTTGGCACCGGCGAAGCTTACGCCGTTGAGCTGGGCGAGAATGAAGTCGGAACGTTCGATGGTGGAGTTTGCGAAGTTGGCCTTGGTGAGGTCAGCCTTGTCGAAGATGTTCTTGCGAACGTAGGCGCCGTCGAACACTGCCTTCAGGAGTTCTGCGTTCTGGAAAGCGTTCTTGCTCACTTCGGTATCGTAGAAGGATGCCTTGGAAAGCTTTGTCTTCTGGAAGGAGTTCTTAGCTACGGAGCCCTTGTCGAAGATAACGCCAGTTAGGTCCTGGCCGTCGAACTTCATGTTCTTCACGGTGGACTGGGCAAACTTGGCCTTCTGGAGCTGAGTCTTGGAAAGATCAACGTCGTTGAAGGTCGTCAGGGAAAGGTCGGCATCCTGCAGGTTCACGTTCTTGAATTCTGCACCGCTGAAGTTGGCCTGAGAAAGACCAGCCTTGGCGAAGTTCACGTCAACCAGGTCGACGCCCTTGAAGTTGGCGGCAATCAGGTTACAGGCGGTAAAGTCGGTCTTCACGATGGTGGCCTTGCGGAGGTCGCTGTTAGCCATCAAGGAACGGGAGAAGTTTGCACGGGTCAAGTTGGCCTTGCTGAAGTCTGCAGCGGTCAGGTCCACGTCCATGACGGACGCCTGGGTGAGGTCAGACTTGCTGAAGTCGGCGTTGTCGGACACCTTCATGGCGTCGAGACGAGCGTTCTTCATGTTGGTCTTCGGGAACTTGCTGTCCAGAAGGGTTGCACGATAAAGGTTGGCTTCTTCGAAGTTAACGCCTTCGAAGGAAGAAGAGCGAATGTCGGCACCGCTGATAGTTGCCTTGGAAAGGTCTGCGCCTTCGAAGTTGGCGCCGCTAATCACGGCGTTCTGGAAAGACACGCCCGGGAGCTTGGCGCCCTGGAAGTTCGGACCTTCACCGGTAGCACGGCGGAAGTCGGTCGTGTGAGCAACGGCCTTAGAGTTCTTGAAATTAAAGCCGTCGATACGCTTGTTACTGAAAGAAACGTTCAGGTCCTTGCCTGCCCAGTTGTCTTGGGCAAAAACATTGAGAGCAAGCGCGCTCACAAGGCACAGGCCGAACTTTGATACACTCTTCATATTCATATAAATTCCCTTTTAAGGATAAACCAAATAACGGATAGCTCTAAAATAACTAAAAAAAATGGCAAATAACAATAAAAAAGAAAAAAACTTCATAAATAAATGCTAATTTGTTCCCCGAAATGGCAAATTTTACCTCAAATCGGTACGATGTGGTGGTTTGCGGGGCCGGTCCTGCCGGTCTCATGGCTGCCTGTACCCTTGGCCGCTTGACCTCCGGTACTAGACGGATTTTGCTTCTGGACAAAAAGGAACCTTGGAAGGAACCTATTTTCTGTGCCGAAGCAGTGTCTAAGGATCGCCTGAATGCGCTGTGGCCGGTAGACAGTTCCTTTGTCCGCGGCACCCTTTCGGGTATCTACTTTACTTCGCCCAAGCGTTACCGCGCCGAGTTCTATAGCAAGGACTGCGGCTTGGTTCTGGATAGAGCCCGTTTTCACCATGCCCTTTCGGATGGTTGTGTGTCCGCAGGTGTGGAATGCCGCTACGATGCGCTGATCAAGAAATTGGAAAAGACTGACGAAGGCTGGAACATCTCGGTGTCCGTCGGTGGCGAAATCGAAACTTTGTTTGCCGAGGCCGTTGTCGATGCCTCGGGCCCGAGTTGCAAGCTGACTCGCGGAATCGAATGCCTTAAGGGCATTGAGTCGGGCGATACCGATTTGGAACCCGCTATTTTTGCGGTGGCTGACGGAATTGAACACAGCAAGGAACACATCGAACTGTTCTTCGGGTCTGAATTTGAATCGGGCTACGGCTGGATTTTCCCCCGCGACGGCAAGGAAGTGAATATCGGTTTCGTGCTGGGGAAGGATGTGGACCACAAGGTTCCCCTGCGTCAGAAGTTGCTGGACTTTATTGCCCGTGACTACCCGAATGCAAAAGTCAAGGCGGTGTATGGCGGCATGATCGCTTGCGGCCAGTCGGAAAAGCCTATGGCCAAGTGTGGCCTCTTCAAGGCGGGTGATGCCGCTAGCTGCGTGAACCCGATTAGCCGTTCGGGTATTGTGGAATCGCTCCTTTGCGGTCGCATTGTCGCAGAATCGGTCAGGGAATGGCTGGGCGATTCCGGTATGAACCGTAGCGCTATCGAGGCGAAGGTTCTTGACCGCTGGATGGCTGCTCTTGGCAAAAAGCACCTGCAGGTGGCTCACGCTAAAGTCGGTTTTAATAAAATTAGTGACAAGCAGTTTGACCGTGCGGCATATAAGCTTTCGAAACTCCCGCGCGAAAAGCAGACCTTGTTCCGTATATTCTTCAATGTTTTGTGGGCTGCACCTTCCTTGATCTGGAAGATGCGTTCCTTCTTGCGGTAGGTTTATGAGCGAATTAATGGATGCACGCCTAAGCGAGATTCGCGAAAAGTTTGCAAGCTTTAGCGACCCCGATGACAAGTGGAAATTCCTCTTGGATTTGGCTCGCGCCCACAAGGGTATGGACGCTGCCTTGAAGGCTGAGAAGTTCATTATCCAGGGGTGCGCCTCGACCATGTACTTGGTTCCGAATTTTGACGGTGCAAAGATCCATTTTGAAATGGATGTAGAAGGCGGTACCACGAACCCGCTCATTAGCCGCGGGCTCGGTGCCTTGGCGCTCAAGGTCTACAACGACATGGCTCCCGCAGACATTCTCGCCGTGGATCCGAAGTTCTTCCAGGACATAGGCCTTAACGTGGGACTTTCTCCTACCCGCTCCAACGGCTTTGCGAGCCTGGTCAAACAGATTTATTTATATGCAAGGGTCTTTGCGGCCCTCGCCAAAAAATAGGTATAAAAAGTAGGTTGAACATGTTTAGCTTTTTGAATGGCAAAAGCCCCTTTGATGAAGCAGAAGAACGCCTGGAAGCAGGCGACACCGTCAACGGAAAACCGAGACTCCCGTCGGGCCCGATTATGGGCTGGCAAGATGGCGTGTTCCTCTTGGTCGTCATCGGCTTGATCGTGGGTGGCTATCAGTATTACCAGTATGTCAAGCGCAACTGTGCCGAAACGTTCGCTAAGTGCGATGCTTTGTATGTGGCCGCCACTGAAGATGCGTCCAAGTTCGCCGAAGTGGAAACCTGCTACGAGGCTACTTGGGATCTTGCTTTCGTGAGCGATACGCTGGAAGTGCTTCGTCAGAATCGTCTGGGTCAAATCGAAGACTTGCGCAATGTCCAGAAGGACTTGCTTGCTAGCGCCAATGACGCTTTGGACAAGGGTGACACCGCCGCTGCCGCAAAGATCGTGACGGAATACAAGGGTGCCATGCTCCTTTACACCGGCGACAAGAGCGAATGGGACGAAATCGTAAAGATTGCCGAAGTCCAGGCTGCGAAGGAAGCTGCCAAGGCTGCAGCTGCTGCTGAACCGGCTGCTGATACCGCCGCTAAGAAGTAATTCATCACTCTGAACAACGTCACCCTGAACTTGTTTCAGGGTCATTTCAGAGTCGGCATTTCACTTTAAAGAGCCGTAACTTCGATTTCCCTCTCGGTTTCCGAGAGGATTTTTATTTCAATCTTGTGCGTGAGGCCGGGGTCGTTGTCTTCCAAACGTTCCGGCCATTCGATCAGGCTGATTCCCTTTTCGAGGTAGTCGGGGTCGAGGCCGACTTCGTAGAGGTCGGCGCCGCCGTCTAGGCGGTAAAGGTCGAAGTGGAAAATCGGCGGATTGTTCGGGTATTCGTGCAGAATGGTGTAGGTGGGGGAGCAGACAGATCCCGTGAAACCGAGACCTTTGCAGACCCCGCGACTGATGACCGTCTTTCCGGCGCCCAGGTTGCCGTAAAGAGCCACCTTGTCGCCCGGCTTCAGGCTACGCCCGAATTCAACCGCCCAGTTGTATGTTTCTTCTTCACTATTGAATTTCACTTCCGACTTCCTACTGTCTACTGCCTACTGCGCCGTAGGCGCTACAGCTTATCCTTGAACTGCTCGTAGGTAAACTTGTGCAACAAGTGGAATTTCCCCTGTTCGTCGAACTTGCCGATGCTCGGGTGACGTACACCGTTGAAGAACGTGGTCTTCACCATGGTATAATGAATCATGTCTTCAAAGATGATCTTGTCGCCTACCTTGAGCGGTTCATCGAAGGAGAAGTCGCCCAACTGGTCGCCGGCCAGGCAGGAATTGCCTGTTAGTTTATATGTAAATTTCTTTTCGCCCGGCATGCCGGCGCCCGTCACGGTGGGGCGGTACGGCATTTCAAGACAGTCCGGCATGTGTGCACTGATGGATACATTCAGTATGACAATGTCCATTTCGTTATGAACAATGTCGCCGACGGAGGCCACCAGTTCGCCCGTCTGCCAACCGACTGCTTCACCCGGTTCCATGATGACGTTGAGGTGCGGGTAGCGACTATGGAAGTCGTTCAGGATGCGCACGAGCTCTTCGCGGTGGTAATCCTTACGGGTAATGTGGTGTCCACCACCGAAATTCACCCACTTCATTTGCGGCAGATATTTGCCGAAATGCTGCTCAAATGCCTTAAGAACGCCTTCCAGCGCATCGGCATCCTGTTCACAGAGGGCGTGGAAATGGAGCCCTTCGATGCCGTCCAAGAGTTCCGGTTTGAACTCCGCTTCGGTCACGCCCAGTCTCGAAAACTTTCCGCAGGGGTTATATAAATCTGTTTCGACCGTGGAATATTGCGGGTTGACGCGAATTCCGGCGCTCACTCCGGCGGCGAGGGTCTTGTCTTTGAAACGCTGCCACTGGCTGAAGCTGTTGAAGGTGATGTGGCCTGCGCAGGCGAGAATCTGGTCGATTTCGTCGTCTTCGTAGACGGGTGCAAATACGTGGACTTCCTTGCCCATTTCTTCTTTGGCAAGGCGTGCTTCGTTCAGACTCGAGGCGGTAGCCCCGGCAAGATACTGCCTGATGAGCGGAAAACTGCGCCAAAAACTGTAACCTTTCAAGGCGCAAATGATTTTGACGTTCCCGCGCTTCTGGATATCGTCCAAAATTTCCATGTTTCGGCGAAGTCTGGCCTCGTCAAGAACAAAACAGGGGGAGGGAACCTGGGAATAATCGAGCGTTTTACTGAACATAGCCCAAAGATAGCCTTTTTTTTATCCATTTTACTACTCTTTTGCATATGCTTTAACTACATTTAACTTGATGAGAGATTTCATGTACAAGCATATTCTTATTTCGTTACTTTCTTTGGCTTTCGCAGGAATGGCTTTTGCTCAGCAACAAGCTGCCCCTGCAGCCCAACCTTCGGCTACCGCCGCTACTGTTCAATCTTCTACCTCCCAGCCTCCTAAGGCCCAACCGGCACAACAGGCTCAGCCTGCAAACCTGGCCAAGGTCGAGTCCCAGGTGGTAGCCACCCCCCGTGGTGCTACGGCAACGCTGGATGAAATGATTCAGGCGAAACTTGATTCCATGAACCATGCGGCACCGGTGGTCGGTCCTCGTAATGCGGACAGCCTCGCCAAGGTTCAGGCCGACAGCGTTCGTAAGCTGGTCCAGACGGGTAAGTACGTGCAGCGTGCTCGCTACGACAAGAGCAACTTCGATCACTGGAGAATCGATACTGTGCTCCAGAAGAAGATGAAGGATCAGGTTGTGGGCGTCTGGCGCACTCCGATTATCGCTCATGGTCACGCTTTCCGCGATGCTGAACTCCGCTTCGGTGCAAACGACACTCTGGTTGGTATCACTCGCACTTACTCTGATTCGGGCCGCTACCAGAAAACGGGCGAATACACCTTTAAGGCTCGCTACCGTTTCGACAGCGAAAGAACCCTTGCTAGCCGTGAAGTCTTTAAGGATCGTCAGGTGGTTCGTTGGGACTACATCACGTTCGATATCGTGAACGACACTCTGCAGTACAATTTGAATAAGCTGGAATTCCGCGATCTGAACGATAACTGGCTTAACGCATTGCAGGGCTTCGACAATATTCCGCCTGAAATCTATATCCGCGATGCAAAGCAGACTGCTGAACTGAAGCAGGCCGCCGCGCAGGCTCAGGACAAGAAGAAAAAGTAAGGTTTTCTCGTGGCTGGGAAATGCCGCTTCGATCATCGAATCCTGATTGGATTCGCCCTGCTCATTTCCCTGGCCGTTGTCCTTTCTTATTTGACATTATTTTCGGGAGCGGTCGGGCTATCTTGGTCTGACCTTTCTTTTGGTTCTGTTGAATCCCGCATTTTCTGGGATATCCGTGTGCCGCGACTGGCTGCAGCGGTGCTCTCCGGAATTTCCCTGGCGGTGGCGGGACTTTCGTTACAGACGCTCTTTAGAAACCCGCTGGCGGGTCCCTTTGTGTTGGGCATTAGCAGTGGCGCAAGTCTTGGTGTTGCCCTTTCGCTGTTGGCCGGGTTCAGTTTCGGTTATTTTGGCGTGCTGTCTGCGGCGTCGGTGGGTGCCCTTGCGGTGACTCTTGTGGTGATGACCGTGGCCGCCCGCTTTGAAAATTCTACGGTACTTTTGATTGTTGGCCTATTGGTCGGCTATTTCATTGATGCCCTGGTGAGCCTCCTGATTGTGGGAAGCGATGCGGAATCTTTGCGGGTGTATGTGTCATGGGGCATGGGCAGTTTTGGTAGGCTTACCTTTGATTGCATTTGGATTTATGCCCTGAGCGTTTTGGTGGGGCTTGCTTTGTTGGTGCTTTCGGTGCGTTACTTGAACGCTGCTAGAATGGGCGATGACTTTGCGAAAGGCCTAGGCGTGAATGTGCGTCGCGGTCGCATGATGGTGCTCTTGGGAGCCTCCCTTTTGGCGGCAGCGTCAACGGCTTTTTGTGGGCCTGTTGCCTTTGTGGGAATCGCCGTTCCCCATTTGGCTTTTATGTTGTTCAAAACCAGCAACCATCGTGTGCTGATGCCTGCTTCGGCCTTGTGCGGAATTGTGCTTTGTCTTGCGGCTTGTCAGTTCTCCAAGATCCCGCTGAATGCGGTGCTTAGCCTGGTGGGCGTGCCTGTGGTGCTTTGGGTGATTGTTCGCGGCGGAGGAATTCGTAAATGACGATGCTTCTTCAGTGCGAAAATCTGGTGCTGGGTTATCCGGCCAAGGCGAATGCTTCGGGAATTGTAGCTCCCTTCAGTTTTGAATTGGGGGAGGGCGAGGTGGTCGCACTGCTGGGTGAAAACGGCTGCGGCAAGAGTACTTTTTTAAAGACGCTTTGCGCTCAGTTGCAGCCGGTTTCTGGAACGGTATCTTTGTGCGGCCGTCCCTTGAATTCCGCTAAGGGCTCTGCCTGGAGCGCTCGCGAACGCGCGAAGCTTGTCACGCTGGTGCGTATGAGTGGAATCTCTTGCGATCGCATGACGGTTCGTGAATTCGTCAGCTTGGGCCGTATGCCTTATGCGGGTTTGTTCGATGGCCGAAGCGAAGAAGACGAGCGAATTATAGACGAAGCCATCGCTCTCTTGGAATTGGAAAATTTTGCGAATCGTTGGGTGAATGAATTGAGCGACGGCGAACGGAGCCGTGTGTACTTGGCGCAGGCCGTGGCTCAACAGGTGAAAGTGCTTTTGCTGGATGAACCCAACGCCTTCTTGGATATTCCCCGCAGCCGAAAGCTTTTTACGCTTTTGCAAAAACTGGCGGATGAACGCAAAATGGGAATTTTAGTGTCCACTCATTCTGTGGAATACGCTGAAAAGTACAGTGACCGGATGGTGGTGATTGTAGATAAGCAAGTGCGCGTGGCTAAGACTGAAAATGCTCGTGCCGAAGGTTTGCTCGACTGGACCGAAGATTAACTCCGCCAACGTCCAACTTCCTACAGTCTACTTTCTACTTCCTACTTCCTTAATATTCACGCCTAGATGATTCAGGCGGTTATAGAGGGCGGTGCGGAAAAGTCCGAGCTTTTGGGCGGCTTCGCGGACAGAGCCGTTGCATTCGCGGATTTTCGCGATCAAGAAGTCGCGCTCCTGGGCCAGTTGCATTTGGCGGAACTTTTCGTAATCCGATACAGTCTCGTTACTTTCGCTGTCTGAATCAGAATGATTCGACGGAACTGAATGCGCCGTTGTAGCGGATGAGACTTGAATGGTATCGATGTGAAGGTCTTCGGGCTGCAGGATGCCTGCGCTGGTAAAGCAGAGGGCTCGCTGGATGACGTTTTCCAGTTCGCGGATGTTGCCCGGCCAATCGTATTCCTGCAACTTGCGGAGCGCTCCGCTTGAAAGCGTATAGTGCTCTCCGGTTCCCTGGTAGGTGCGGATAAAATAGTTCGCCAGGTCTTCGATGTCTTCTTTGCGCTCGCGGAGCGGCGAAATCTGCATCGGGATGACGTTCAGGCGGTAATAAAGGTCTTCGCGGAAACGCTTTTCGGCTATTTCTTGCTGCAGTTCTCTATTGGTGGCCGCGATGATGCGGACATCAACATGCTTGGTCTTGTTGGAACCGAGCGGACGAATTTCCTTATTCTGCAAGACACGCAAGAGTTTCACTTGAGCGTGCAGCGGCATATCGCCAATTTCATCGAGGAAGATGGCGCCGCCGTCGGCTGCCTCAAAAAGACCGATGCGTTCGTTTTGAGCACCCGTGAATGCTCCACGGGTGTGTCCGAAAAGTTCGCTTTCGAAAAGGTTGTCGGGAATGGCGCTGCAATTGACGGTTACGAACTTTTCGTACATGCAACCGACGGCGCGGGCGATGAGTTCCTTACCTACACCGGTTTCGCCTTGAATGAGCACGGGACCCGTATGCACGATGGCGCGCTCTACGGTTTTGCGGAGCTGTTCCATAGCCTGGCTTTTACCTACCAGGTGGCTCATGCGTTCCCTGAAAATTTGACGGGCGGTATGGATGTCCTTGAGCTTTGCGATTTGCGACATCAGGTGGAGTTTCAAGGATTCCACCGAAAGAATGCTGTCGTAAAGTTTGTTGGATATTTCTCCGAATTGCTCGGGAGATTCGGCATAAACAAGAATCAAGGTGTCCGGAGATTTTTCGCGGAGCGCCTTGAGCATTTGCAAGTTATGCGTTGAAAAAGAATCCAGATCCCAGATAATCAGGGTTGCCTGAGGAATGGAATCTGCGGCGGGAATATCGCGGAAAATGTCTACGGCATAATCTACTGACGAAAGAACGTCCTGTATAAACGAGGACGTTGCATTTTCTTTCGCGAATAGATTGATGGTAGCCATTTAGGGCTTACTTTCCCAGTTCCTTGCTACGGTCGGTGCCTGCAACAACAGCCTTGATGAGCGTGCTGCGGAAGGCGCCTTCTTCAAGGGCGTTGATGCCTGCGATGGTGGTGCCTGCGGGAGAGCAAACCATGGCGCAGAGGTCGCTGGGGCTCTTGCCGGACTGTTTCACGAGTTCAACGCTACCTTCGATGGTACCGAGGGCGAGCTTGAGAGCGACATCGCGGGTGAGACCGGCCTTCACGCCGCCGCGGGTGAGGCCTTCGATGAATTCAAAAACGTAAGCAGGAGCGCTGCCCGAAAGACCGGTGACAGCATCCATCAAGGATTCTGCAACGCGGCAGGTCACGCCGATATTGCCAAAGATCTTTTCGGCGATAGCGAGTGTTTCTTCGGTAACGCCATCAGTAGCGAGGCCGACGGAACCCTTGCCGACGGTAAGCGGCAGGTTCGGCATCACGCGGAGAATCTGGTTCTTTTCGCCGAGAACTTCGATGAGTGCCTTGCGGGTCACGCCGGCCATAATGCTCACGAAAGTCTTGGTGGACTTTTCGGCGGCTGCTGCGGCTTTCCATTCGGCGGCGACCAGCTTGAAAATCTGCGGCTTCACGCAAAGGAAGGTAACGTCTGCCTTGGCGAGGCCTTCGGCGAAACTTGCCACGCGAACGCAACCGAGAGCAGAAACTTCTGCGGCGGCCTTGTCGGAGGGGTCAAAGAAGAAAATGGTGGAAGCGTCCGTGCCGGCCTTCAAAAGACCGCGGAGGATTGCGCCACCCATGTTTCCAGTACCAGCGAAAAAGATTTTTTCTGACATAGAATATCCTTTTGTTTAGCGAAGGCTGTCCTTTGCTTTTTTCATAAATTCTAGTAATTCGGCATTGGTCTTGTTTTGCTTCATGAGCTTAATGAGCTTATCCATGATGCCGTTTTCGGTATCGTTCTGGGCTCCCTGACGGAATTTCCAGATGATATCCTGTTCGTAAAGGCTGAGAAGGCGGTCTTCTTTGCGGGTGCCCGACTTGAAAATATCGATGGCGGGCCAGGTGCGCTTTTCGGCCAGGCGGCGGTCAAGCACTAGTTCCATGTTACCCGTACCCTTGAATTCTTCGAAGATCACTTCATCCATGCGGCTACCGGTTTCGATCAGGGCGGTACCGATAATGGTTAGGGAACCATTCTTCTGGACGATTTCGCGAACGGGTTCGCCTGCAATCGTCTGGACAATCTGACCGTTGGAATCCTTCTGGAAGTCACCGAGTTTGTCTGCAATTTTACGGGCTGCACCAAAGAACTTCTTCGGGAACTGCATTGCGTTGGCGTCCACACCACCCGAAAGAATCTTGCCGGAGTGCGGAATCACCACGTTGTTGGCGCGGGCGAAACGGGTAATGGAGTCAAGCAAGACAACCACGTCCTTCTGCTGTTCCACGAGGCGCTTGGCCTTTTCGAGTACCATGGTGGCCACACGGGCGTGATGGTCAGGAGGTTCGTCGAAGGTCGATGCGACGACTTCGGCGCGCAGGTTCGGATTGGCTTCCACCAACTTGCCGATGATTTCTCGCATTTCCGTTACTTCTTCAGGTCGTTCGTCAATCAGAAGCACCATGATGATGATTTCGGGGTGGTTCTTGGCGATGGCGCGAGTCATGTTCTGCAACAGGATCGTCTTACCGGTACGCGGGGGTGCGAGAATGATACTACGCTGACCCTTACCGATGGGGGAGAACAAGTCCATTACGCGGGTGCTCAGTTCTTCGGGATCCCATTCGAGTTGAATCTTTTCGTTCGGGTGGATCGGCGTCAGGTATTCGAATGCCACACGGCGCTTGATCTTTTCGGGATCTTCGAAGTTGACCTTGTCCACGCGGCGGAGTGCATAGTACTTGTCGTTCTGATCGCGTGGCGGGCGAGCAAGGCCAGCGACGGTGTCGCCAATTTTGAGGCCGAGCTTGCGGATTAAATTCTGGCTAACGTAAACGTCGTCCGGACCCTGCTGGTAGTTGAATTCGGTATTGCGCAGGAATCCGTGACCTTGCGGAGTGACTTCCAGAAGGCCTTCGGCATAAACGATGTTATTTTCGTTTTCGAGGCTCTGCAAGAGAAGTCCCAAGGACTGCTTGCGGTAACGCCTGAAGTCGAGATTTTCTTTTTGCGAAGCCAGTTCCTGCAAGTCGCTCATGGTCATCTTGCGATACTTGCTCCAGCATTCGCGAGCCTTGTTCCATGCTTCGGAATCCGGTTCCGGCAGCGGAGTCGTGTCTTCTTCTTCGGGCTGGAATCTCTGGTTCTGACGGTTGTTGTTCTTGTCGAAACGACGGTTGTTCTTGTTGAACTTATCGAAGCGGCGGTTCTGCTGGTTTTGCTGCTGGCCGTTGTTGTCGTTCTGGTTGGCACCCTGTTCGCCTTGGCTTGTGCCTTGTTCGCCCTGGTTGGCGTTCTGTTGTTCACCTTGTTCGGCAGGTTTTTCAGCGGGGGCGGCTTCTACATTTTGTACAGGCTTTTCTGCAGGAGCTTTTTCAGCAGCAGGTGCTTTTTCGACGGGAGCTTCTGCAAAAGATTTTTCTTCTTTATTTTCTACAACTTTTTCAACAGGTTCCTTTTCGGACTTTGCATCTACTTTAGCTTCGGCAGATTCTTCTTTAGCACGTTTAGGTCTTCCGCGGCGTTTGGGAGAAGATTCTTTTTCTTCGGGATTCGAAAAATCTACGTTCAATTCAGGGGGAATTTCTGCGCCAGTAGGTTCTTGATCTGCCAAATAGGCATTTTTAGAATTCTTTTTAGTTGGAGCCACGATGGTGTCCTATTGAATTAATAAATGAAAATGAATGTTAATTGATAAAGTTAATGTAATTGAATAAGCCCAGGTCTCTAAATATGACCGAATAAATATCACGGGCTCCGATAAAATAACTAAAAAAATTGCTTTTGTCACGGAAAAACGCCGAAAATTTGGAAAAAATTTTTTGAGGCGGTTTGTAGGCTGTTAAAATCCGCCTGTGGCGGTTAGGTTTGCGTTTTTGTCGTAAAAATGACAATTTGAATATCTATATTTATTTCGTGGATTCTTTAGAAAGAGTTTTTGTTGCCTTGGGCTCAAACCTCCCCGACCGTTCAAAACACTTGAACGAGGGTCGCGAAATGCTCCGCAAAATTTCGGCGGGCGGGTGGCTAGAAAGTCCCATATACGAAACTCCACCGGTAGGACCGGCGGGCCAGGGTCCCTATTTCAATCAAGTTGTCAGTTTCTGGTATTCGGGAACATCGACACGCCTGTTGCATTATTTGAAGGGCGCTGAATTTGTGTTGGGCCGTAAGCCCCGTGGACACTGGAATTCCCGCGAAATCGATTTAGATCTACTGTATTTTGGAAAAGAGGTTCAACAGGGGAGGCCGAACCTTCCGCACCCCCAGATTGTGAACCGCCAGTTTGTACTGGTCCCCTTGAACGATATTGCCCCAGAATGGGACGATCCCCAGCTGGGAATAAAGGTGAAAGATATCCTTTCGAACCTTTTGCAGAAAGAAGAAAAAATCCCGTTCCGCGTCATTACTTCGGAGGAACCTTGATATGCTGAGAGAAAAAGGCGTTCATTTTTTGGCCATCGAAGGCGCTATCGGAGTGGGTAAGACTTCTCTTGCAGAAATCCTTGCGGATCGCTGGAAGGCGACTCTGATCGAAGAGAATTTCTCGGAAAACCCCTTCCTTGAAAAGTTCTACCAGAACAAGGAAGCTTACGCATTCCAGACGCAGTTGTTCTTTTTGCTTGACCGTTTAAAGCAGTTGCAGAATTCGGCAATTCAGAGTGACCTGTTCCGCGACCTTTTGATTAGCGACTATACATACGACAAAGACCAAATTTTTGCAGCCCAGAACCTGACTGAAAGCGAATACGCCATGTACGATCAGGTGGCCAAGGCCTTGAACCATGATATCCCGAGGCCCGATTTGGTCGTTTATTTGCAAGCATCGGTTCCGACGCTCCTCAAACGCATTCACGGCCGTGGCCGTACCATGGAAAAGACGATTGAAGGTTCTTACCTGAATGGTCTTTTGGAACGTTTCGACAATTATTTCTGGAACTATCCGTACGCTCCGGTGCTGATTATCAATACCGACAATATCGATTTTGTCCACAACGAAAATCATCTGCAGTTGGTGCTCGACGCCATTGCCGCATGCCCCAAGCAGACGACTTATTTTGTACCAGAAGGTAAATAATGCAAATCGTAACTACTGTTGATTCTCTTCGTCAAATCATCAAGCCCCTTTCGAAGCAGGGCAAGACCATCGGGCTTGTTCCCACGATGGGAGCCTTGCACGCCGGGCATGGAGCATTGATCAAGGAATCTGTCAAGGAATGCGACGTGACGGTGGTCAGCGTGTTCCTGAATCCGATCCAGTTTGGTAAAAACGAGGATTTGGATAAGTACCCCAAGCGTCTGGAAGCCGATGCGAAGCTTGCTGAATCGCTGGGAGCCGATTACGTGTTTGCTCCGAGTGTCCAGGAAATGTACCCCGATGGCGACCCCTTGACCATGGTCCGCGACGAAACGCTGGAAGGCATGTACTGCGGTGCTTATCGCCCCGGTCATTTCCGCGGAGTGCTTACGGTTGTCTCCAAGTTGTTCCTGATTTCTGGCTGTAACCACGCTTACTTTGGTGAAAAGGATTACCAGCAGGTGTTCTTGATCGAACGCATGGTGAAGGACTTGAATTTCGATATCCAGATTCACCGCGTGAAGATCGTTCGTGAAGAATCTGGCTTGGCTCTTTCTAGCCGTAACGAATACCTGAGCGATGAAGAACGTGAGAATGCCTTGTCCATTAGCACGGGCCTGAAGCAGGCTAAGGAAGCCTACGAAAAGGGCGAACGCGCAGTCAGCAAGATCCGCGATATCGTGCTGAAGTCCATTCTGGGAGCACATGGTATTGTGCAGTTCGTGGAACTGGTAAACCAGAAAAATCTCCAGAAGTTTGTGGGCGTTTTGGGCCCCGAAGACAAGGTGGTGATTCTGGTGGCGGCCTTCTTTGGCAAGACCCGCCTAATCGACAACATCGAACTGAACTAAAAGTTTGCAAAAAAAAATGCCCGCGAAAGCGGGCTTTTTTTATTTCTCTGTAGCGGTGAACACGCCGTCCCACACCTCGCCTTGTGCAACTGGCGGGGTGATTTTGTATGCTTCGCAGCGCTGAATGTACACATGGGAAGGTGTTGTCTTGCTGCCCGGATCGCGGTCGGGGTGATGCGGCTCAAGGTCAAGACATTGCTTGAACAAGGCGATGGCGTCGTCCCATTGCATATTCAGGTAGCAGGCGCGGGCTCTTTCCCAGAGTTCCACAAGCTTGACCAGGTTCTGGTTCTGGGCATCGCGCTTTCGGGCGAAATAGGCGATTTCACCAGAAGTGTAGACTTCTCTCGGGGCATTAAGCTTGTATTTCTTGTTGAGTTCTTTCTTTGCTTTTTGAGTGATGTCGTCTCTGAGAATCTTCTTGACGTTCGCCTTGACATTCATGTGCGTTTCGTTCTTGATTCTCATGATTTCTTCATCGAGTCTCTTGTTTACGATTCTGTTCAGTTCGTCTTCTTTTTGCTGCGCTCTTGTCTTTCTGGCTTTCTTTCTCTTTTTGATAATGAATTTATTCTTGGCTTCAATCGCTTCGTTCTTGAAGTTTTCCTTCTTGAACAGGCTGGTTTGGGCTTCGTCATTGAGCTTGGTGAGTCCCAAGCCGGTGATGGCCAAGAGTTCGAAGGTCTTGATGGGTTGACTTTTACCCACCACTCGAATCGTATCCAGGGAGCGGTAGATGAAGGTGCCCGTTTCCAGATTTCTTTGGGTATCTTCGCTGATCTGGATATAGGCGCCGTACTGCTTTGCAGCACTTTCAAGACGGGCTGCCAGGTTCACGGCGTCGCCCATCATGGTGTAGTTCTTACGCATCGAAGAACCCATGTTACCCGTCACGATGTCGCCGGTGTTGATACCGATGCGCATGTGCATGTTGTGGACGACCTTGGGCCACTTGAGGACTTTCTGGTTGTTTTGAATTTCTTGTTCGCTTGCCCAAATGCGTCTCAGCTTCATCAGCTTTTCTTGCATGCCCACGGCCGTTTCGCAGGCGTATTGGGCATTGTTGGGCAAGGGCATGGGCGCTCCGAAGAATGCGATAATGGCATCGCCTTCGTATTTGTCCAGGGTTCCCTTGTTTTCGATCAAGGTGTCTGTCATGGCGGTTAGATATTCGTTTAACAGGTCCACCAATTTTTTCGGGTCGCCAATCTTTTCGGAGAAGGTAGAGAAACTTGCAATGTCGGTAAAGTAGGCGGTAAGGTTCGACTTTTCTCCACCCAGGGTCGGCATAATTTCGTTATCCACCATGGCGGTAATCAGTTCAGGAGAAATGTACTGCTTAAACGCGTTGTTGATGAAGTTCTTCTCTTTGTTTTCGAAGTGGAACTGCACGACCAGCGCCGTGATGCTGGTTAACAACATGGCGAGCAACTGCTTGGAGGCGCCGATGTATAGTCCGCCTTGGAAGTACTTGTAGGCGATGTAGGTGTAGACGCCCATTAATACCAGGGAAAGAACCACTGAAATTGAACTCGTGAAGTAGAGACCGAGAATAAGACACAGGAACGCGAGAAGGATGACGATGACTTGCTGCTTCTTTTCGCTCAAGGTGACAAGGTAATCGTCTTCCAGAATGTTCTTGATGATGGTCGAGTGAATCAACACGGCGGGGTAGTTTTCTTCTTGCGGGCCTGGCACAAAGTCGAATAGGGCTGCTGCAGCGGAACCGAGAATGAAGATTTTGCCTTGATAGAACAGATTGTCGATACGTCCCTTGTACACGTCGTAGTAAGACAAGTGCTGGAATCGTCTGTTGTTGACTTCGTTATAGCGGCCTTTGTACTTGACTTGGTAGCGGCCGGTCTGATCGATAGGAATGCGCTTGACTTTGCCGAAGCGGATTTCTTCGCCGGGCTTAAGGTTTTCGATTGCCTCGTCCTTGGTGGCTTGGATGTCGCGAATCACGGCGTCCGAAAGAATCGCCATGTTCGAATTCCACTTTTTGGTCGCCTTGTTGTAATGCAGTTGCATGTCGAGCGAAAGAATCATCTTCTTGCCGGCAGGCATGCGCTTCAGGGTGTCCTTATAGAAAATCAACGTCTTGACGGCGCTGCGGGTGAAGTCGATGGATTCATCTTCGTCCTCGTCTTCATCATCTTCTTCATCTTCGTCGTTGGAGGCGTTCTTTACAATCTGATAGAAGCCTTCTTCGTCTTCGTCTTTGCGGATGATGTAGTCTCTGGTGAGCTTGACAGTCTCTTCTTCTTCAAGGGCGTCTAGCTGTTCAAGGGTCACCTTCATTAGCAACTTGGATTCCTGTTCGTCAAGAATGCTGCTGGTGCCGCCGTTGGAAAGTTCCAGAGAAATCTTTCCGTTTTCGTCTTTATGAGCAAAAACCTTGTGTGATATTTCAAGAACCTCTTCGCTAGCCTTGTTGTGGATTTTCTTTTCGGCCAAGGTTTCGCGGAGAAGCATGAACATGTGGTAGCTGAAGTTGGGGTAAGTCGTGTGGTAGATGCCGACCGAGTCGCGGTAGATGCCGAAGGGCTTGCCGATGTCGATATATTTGCCCATCTTGACCACAATGTCTTTGGGATCTTTGTGGAAAAGGTGCAGAATGGTCATGAGCGACATGGTGGAATACACATAGTTGTTGCCGTCGCTGTTCATGACGGCATCGTATTTTTCTTTGTCGCCAGCTTGAGTGGTGTCCAGGAAGGGGATGATGTCTAGATTGGGGTTGGGGAAACGGTAAAGCATGGATACTTTGCGCACCACGCCATCGTTGTCGGGGTAGGCGTTCACCGAGCCCGCCTTTACGCCTGCGTTGGCCAGTTCCGGGAAGATGTTGTCCAGCAAGTCTTTGGGTTCTACGTCGTCGATTTTGTCTACCTGGGTGGTGTCCAGGGTGGAGGAGTAGCCGATGGCGTCGGCACGTTCCTGCATACTCAGGGGAATCCATTGAGAGGCGTGCTTGTAGGACTTGCGTTCGTCGAACATGTAGCAGACAATGGTGTTTCCGCTTTCCTTGACGGCACTCACCAGCATGGAGTCAAAGTTGTAGTTGGCAAGTAGTGAAGGGTAAAGGGAATCGACTTCGGCTTCGGGCGCGATTTTTCGGAGAACGTTTGCGGCCTGGTCTGTTTTTTGCTTGCCGAAGTCTGCGCTCTTGAACAGAATATCGAAACTGATTGCCGCCGCACCACCTTCGCTCAAGTTCTGGATGACTTTCGCATGGATGGAACGGTCCCATTCGTTATAGTTGCCGGGTTTAGCCAGGGAAGCTTCGTCAATGTCGACAATGAAAATGTTTTGGTCGAGGCTGTCGTTAATGGAAACGCGCTGGTGTGAATCTTCTTCGTCTTCGGCCTTTTCGGAATGGGTTGAGGTTTTGAAAAATAAATCGTAAAAAATATTTTCAAGGGCTTCGGCGCCGTTGCGCTGGGTCTTGCCGAGTGCAGACTGCTCAATGGTTTCTGGCAAAAAGCTGCTTTGTGTGCTTCCAAAAACAAGAATAAAAAAGACTAAAAGGGCCGAAATAGAAAAGCCTGATAAAACTTTCTTGATCTTTTTCGAAAACTTTATTTGCATAATAAAAAGATAATATAATGCTATATTTAGAAGGTACTTGCGGAGGCATTTTGGCTACTCAAAAGAAATCGACATCAAAAAAAGCGGGAAAATCGGTAAAGTCTTCTAAAAAAGACGATTTTTCGCCTTCTGAACAGGGTTTTGGCTCCATTCTTGGGGGTTGGTCCCTGGTGGGCTTTGGCCTTATATTGATGCTTGGCTGCGTTTGTTCGGCTTATAGCGGCGTAAAGGAAAACTTCTTGGGCCCTTATTTGGGGAAAATGTTCCCTGATGCGTTGGCATTCGTTTTTGGTCGAGTCGCCTCGCTGATTGTTTCTTCGGCATTGGTTCTGTGGGGGGCCGCCTTGGTGTCTGTTTCGAGGCGAGGCCGTTTTGTCCGTTATGCGGTCGGTCTTTCCCTTTTGTCGGTGGTGTTTTCCTTCCTCTTCTCGCTCCGGAATTACGGCGTGGCGAAGGTTTCCAAGGATGCCCTGATTCAGGGCGGTGGCGCCCTCGGTCAGTTCTTTAATCAGTTTGTGGTGACTCCGCTTTTTGGAAAGGCTCTCTTGTTGCCTGTCTGCATTTCGCTTGCGGTGATTGGCTTGATTCTGGTGATCGCCTTTGGACTTCGCCCGAGACACTTCAAGTTCGTGGTGCAGACGACGAATTGGCTCAAGTCGGTGTTCCATAAGAAGGACTTGGTGGACGGCGGTTATGAACCGGTGGATGCCCGCCGTATGCCCCAGGTGCAGACCAATATGGACTTGCCGGGTGCAGGGTTACCTCGTGGCGTCTACATGGACGACAATACGGTGAATATCAAACCCGATGGTTTCAAGATTCGTCGCAAGGGCAAGGTGACGCCTTTCAACGGTCGCAGCAACTGGATGGATGACGAATTCAGCTTGAACGGAACTACGGACGAAGTGCCGAACCTTCCGGATGAAGTCCTGCAGACGGTAACGCCGCGTCGTGCAAAGGAAATGGCTCCGCAGCCGGATTCCACGAGCAATGTGGTTGGCGGCTATAACTTGGACGAAGATCCCGAAATCCGCAGACTTGAAGATTACTTGCGCCAGAACGGCAGCAAGATGAACGCCCTTGAAATCGTGGAAGTCAAGGAAAAGATTGCTGCCCTCAAGCGCGCCCGCGACCTGATTGCCTGGGAAAAGGATCACCGCGGTCGTATGCAGGTGAAGGGCGATGTGCGTCGTGAAGGGGGCGTGACGGGCTCTATGGCGACACGTACGGTAGCCGCTCCGATGCCGACAGGAACGATGCCTGCCGCGAAGGGCGCTACGCAAAGGTCGATGACGCAGGTTCCCGCACAAAATCCTGACGAACGTACGGTGATGGCGGGCGAGCCGACGGTTGGTAATGCGGCTCCCTTTAATGCCGAAGACTTGCTCGGCGGCGATGGTGCTCAAACAATAGATGTGCCTGCCTCTGATGACGATACTTTTGTGCCCGAAGTTTACGGCGCCGATGATGTGGGCGAGGTCCCTGAAATTCCGGACGCGACGCTGGGAGCCTCGATTGGGGATGTGCCGAGTGGCAACTCCACTTCGGGTATGAAGGCCGCTCCTATCCCGCAGCGTGATCCGACGACCGTCTATGATGAATATAAGGTGCCGGCCATTAGCGACATCCTGGAAGAACATGAGCCGCAGACTGCCGATTACAGCGAAGATGAATTGAACGCTATCGGCAAGATGCTTGAAGAAAAGCTTGAAAACTTCAAGGTAAAGGGCCGCGTGATCGGTTGTGAAACGGGCCCGATGATTACTCGCTTTGAAGTGGAACCGGGCCCGGGCATGAAGGTGAGCCGATTCTCCGCTTTGCAAGAAGACTTGGCGCTTCCGCTTCGAGTCTCGTCGGTGCGTATTTTGGCCCCGATTCCGGGCAAGGCTGCCGTCGGTATCGAAATTCCGAATCGCAAGTTCCAGACGGTGTACAGCCTCGATGTGTTCCAGAGTGAAAAGTTCAAGCCGTCTCCCGAAAAGATTCTGGTGGCGCTCGGTAAAGACATTACCGGCGAAGCGTTCACGATGGACTTGGCCAAGGCCCCGCACTTGCTGATTGCCGGTCAGACGGGTTCCGGTAAGTCGGTCTGCATTAACGCACTCATGGCTTCGATGCTTTTCAGTAAGACTCCTGACGAACTCCGCATGATTTTGGTGGACCCGAAGGCGGTGGAACTGAAGATGTACGAAAACATCCCGCACTTGCTGGCTCCGGTGATTACCAAGCCCGAAATCGCGATTCAGGCGTTGCAGTGGCTGTGCTATGAAATGGACCGCCGTACTGAAGTCTTGGCGGCTGCAAAGGTACGTAATATTGGTGGCTTTAATGCCAAGTTCGAAGCGGGCGAGTTGCCCGACGAAGTGCCTGAAGAAGACCGTAGTCACCGTATGGCGTTCATCGTGGTAATTATTGATGAAATGGCGGACCTCATGATGGTCGCTGGCAAGGAAATTGAAAAGAACGTGGCGCGCCTTGCCGCAAAGGCTCGTGCCGTGGGCATTCATCTGGTGCTTGCAACGCAGCGCCCCTCTGTGAAGGTCATCACCGGTATCATCAAGGCGAACTTGCCGACGCGAATCAGCTTCAAGGTGGCATCTCAGATTGACGCCCGCACGGTCATGGACCATGCCGGCGCCGAAAAGCTTCTGGGTCGCGGCGACATGCTTTACAAGGCCGTGAACGATCCTGAACCGGTGCGTGTCCATGGCGCCTTCCTCAGCGATGAAGAAGCAGAAAAGCTTGCCGATGCCTGCTCCGACCAGAACGTGTTCTACCCGCAGGTGGAATCGTTCGACGTCAGCGACGGCGAAGGCGACGAAGACGGCGAGGGCGGAGGCAAGGACTTGGGCAAGCTCGACAAGCTACTTTACGATGTGGCCGTTTGGGCGGTCGAATGCCGCGGGCTTTCGACCTCGGCGGTGCAGCGCCACTTTAGCGTGGGCTTCAGCCGAGCCGGTAAAATTGTGGACCAACTTTACAGCCTCGGGGTGTGTGGCCCTGCCAAGGGCAACTCCAAACCCCGCGCCATGCTGCTTGGAATCGAAGAAATCCAGAGCATGCAACGCTCCGGAAAATTCGGGTAAATTTGCGGCTTTGTCTACCTGAGAGAAATGGACAACATGGTAATGTCGTCGAATTGTTCGGCATTTCCCACAAAAGCTTGCAGGTCTTCCTTGATCTGAGTCAAGAATGCTTTGCCGCCACGAACATCGGCCGAATTGAGTTTTTTCAGCAGTCTCTCTTCGCCATAAAGTTCCCCTGAGCCGTTGTGCGCTTCGGTTAATCCGTCGGTATAGATTAAAAGGCTGTCGCCATCCTGTAATTGAATCTCGGATTCCTTGTACTGTGTATCGTCCATGCCTGCAAGGAATAACCCATGCTTGTTCTTCAAAAATTCAAAATTTTCGCCCTTTCTTGCAAAACAGGGGGCGTTGTGGCCTGCATTTGTGAATTTCATGATGCGTGTCGTGGTGTCTAGAATGCCAATCCATGCTGTGGCAAACATTTCTTCGGGGTTGCATTCACACAGGATTCGGTTGACATCGGTAGAGATCTGAGCCGTGGACAGTTTCATCGAAGCATGGTCTTTGATCATAGTCTTCACGGTCATCGAGAAGAGGGCCGCGGGAACACCTTTGCCCGAAATATCGGCGATGACAAATGCGATATGCGTGCCGTCGATTTCAAAGAAATCGTAAAAATCTCCGCCGACCTCCTTGGCAGTATCCATGGTTGCGTAGATGATTATGTCGGGGTGGTTGACAAGAGCGCCCTCTGCGGAAGGAAGAGAACCTGTTTGAATGTTTGCGGCGAGGTTCAGGTCGGTTTCGACGGCCACTATTTTCTCGCGATTCTTGACGAATCTATTCGTGTTCACGTTTGTTGTAAAGAAGGTGAGCGCGATGGCGGATGAAAGACTGGTTTCTAGATAATTTTCATCAAGTTCCAAGATGAATAGCTGAATAAACTCAATTCCTGCAATCAATAAGGAGGTTACCAAAATACATTGAGCGTAGAATTTCTTTTCCGCATTTGATTTTCGGCGTCGGATTAAGTAATAGATGGACTGTAACAATGGTGAACTTGCGTACATGAAAGCAATCGGTACCAAGCAATAATCAAAGATTATGCCATATTGAATTTCTCCATGTTCGTTGATGGAATATACTAGGCTGGTCCAAGGTGTCGTTAGGCATAAAATAACGGTAAGAACGGTGGGTGCGATAAATAGCGCGTAGTGCAATTTTTTTGAACTCATCTTGAGTCCAAATTGATTCAACGAGAATCGCGTAAACATCGATGTTCCAAGCATCATTGCAATTGCAAAAATATAGGCACAGGCATAATTAAGGATCTTGTATGTAAGATTCCCATCTACAAAATGCCAGATTCCGTCAAAAGCAGACAAGACCGTTGCCGACACAAGCATAATGGAAAGCTTGTCCTTGAAACTCATCTTGTACAGTACGATGTTGTTGTACAACATGAATGCGGTTAGCAAGGTCGTGAAAACGGATATTTCTACAAACAGGGTATCTGCAATTTGTTCATAGGTCATATTTATGCCTCGAATTTTACCTTGAATGTGTTACGGTTGTAACTCATGGTCGTGAGGTACATCTTGTTATTTTTCATTTTTTCCATGTAGCCCGAAACCATGAACTCGGTTATGGAACCCGCGATTACATCGTCATTTGATAAGTCAAATAAAATGCCATCGTCCTTGGTGATAATCTGGATTCCATCTTCTCGAATAAAGACGGAACATTCCGCATAGGTTGCCGCGTTCCCGTTTTTCTCAAAAACAAGCATAAAAAGTTCTTCAATGAGCAATTTGACTTTGGCTATGATTTTTTTGTTGATGCCATTTTCCTGAAGGTATCGCTCTATCTGCTTTTGAACATCAATAATCAATTTCGGCTCCAGCTTAAGTTCGTAGAAGCGGTAGTTCAGTCGTTTTTCTTTATCTGCAAGTAGCAACGGGTAGTTTTCTTTGCCGTATTTGGTGCGGATGAATAGAGCCGAGACGATGTAGGCGAAAATACTCGAAAGGGCTATCCCGATAAAGAAACCGTAAATTCCAAATTTTTCGCCGAGAATGAATAGGAAGGGGGCGGCGACAATCACGTCGCGTAATCCGCAGAGAAGTGCCCCAAGAAAAATCTTGTTGATGAGCAGATAATACGAAGAGAGCAAGTAGAGAAGACTGGTTCCGGTGAGCCCAAGTGCAATAATGCGTGCCCCGTTGATGGCCTCCTCGGCGATTTCTGGATTCTCGATGCCATAAATTTTTACGATGAGTGGAGCCGCTGCCGCGATGATGACGGTCATTAAAACCCCTTCGACAACAGCCGCTTTCTGCGCGAGCCTGTAGCAATTTTTAATGCCGCGGTAGGATTCTTCGCCTAGATAGATGTTGATGAGGGGTGTAATGGCTTCGCCGATGCCGTCAAAAATAATCTGAAACTCTTTTGCAAAGAAAATAACGGAGGCGATAATCAGCATTTCAGAACCGAATGCGGATGTGATGTATTTTTCGACAATCACGGCAAAGCAGGCGAAAAATAGATAGGTGCTCGCATCGATCGTACTGTATTTCGCTATGTGAAAAATTTTTGCAATTGAAAAGTGAAATCCGATTTTTAGCGAGTTTCCTTTTTTGAATAAGTGGAGACTAGTCACTAAAAGTGCAAGTGCGGTACCGATAAACGAACCCAGGGCGATTCCTTCGATGCCCATGGATTTTGCTAGGACGATGGAGAGGGCGATGTTGACAACTAGCTGTAAGATGCCTGCGATTGTGCTAATCGTGTCGTCTCCATCTGAAAATACGGCTTCGCACATCAGTAGGAATAAAGGCAAAATCAGAATGGTTAGCTTGTACCAAAAGAAATACTGCTTGGCCTGTTCAAAAACAGCGGGGGTCGCTTTGAAAAAATGGAGATAGGTATCGCCCAACAGCGTAAAGGCTAAGAACAAGAGTACGCCTATGCTAACAGCAGCGGTCAATCCGACCCTGAAATACTGGGTTGCTTTCGCTTGATCGAATTCTCCCATGGCGCGGTTGTACAAGATGGGAACGCCAATCGAAAGGATTCCGCCAAAAAAAGCGGCTAGAGAATATGCGGGGGTTACGAGGCTGATGCCGGCGACGCTCGTTTCTCCTAAGACAAGGCCTGCAATCACGGAATCCGACAGCAACAGGATTGGAACGACAATCATGTAGACTGTTCCCGAAACCAGTAGCGAAAGAAATTTTTTAGACAGAAAAGTCTTGCTCATTCATTTAAATATAATAATAGGTGGAAAAATGGTATTTTGACTAGGTGCTCATCAAAAGGGTCAAATTCTTTTTTAACAGTTCTGCATATTGTAACGCCTGTTTTGGAGTGTATAGATTTTCCGCATACTCGATAAACAGGGATAGTCCCGAAGGGCTTTCGCGTACCTCTATTTCGAAAGGCATTGCCGCATTGCGGTTCAAACCCACTTCTTCGATTTGAACCTCCGGCGGAATCAGGTTCAGCATGGTGTTTTCATGGACTTGTTTTTGATAGATGATTTCCAAGGTGTATGTGTCCAGTTCGTCATTGTAGAAAATATCACCTAGGCATTCCGAATAGAAAATGCCCTTTAGGATTTGTTCTGAAATCTCGGAAAGAACTTTTGAGGGAGAATCCGTTTTTTCAAGATCGATAAAGATGGGTAGATTTTCTTCGAAACTGCCAATGGTTTCGAGGTACTTGCCTTCTTTTCGGTTGTCGTAAGTCCAGGTGTAGCAGATTTTCTTTTTTCCCGCCATCTCGGAGAGGGCAAGTATTGCCGCCGCAATAGAAAGTTCATTCCTGGATGTAGAACGTCTTTTTTCGGCTTGGTTCATTTGATCTAGGGAGATTCCTAAATCGTAATCCAAATAAGCACTTTTTCCGAAAGATTTTGTATGGTCATATTCAAGTACGCAGCACCACTTGGAATCGCCCTTTAGGGATTCGTAATATCTTTTTGCCTCAGCATATTTTGTGGACTTCTTGGTGTTTTCTAGGTCTTGTAAGTACGAGTAATAAAAGTCTTCTCCTGATTTTTCTTGGTAATATTCGTTGAATATCTGGACGGAGAATATAAAACACGAATAATAGTCTCCCAGGGAATGATGAACTTCTATAAAGAGGTACTTGTTTTTCTCTGTTACAATGACTTTGGTTCTATACAGATGTTCTCCGAATAAATTGAATGGGCGCTCCGGCTTTTCTTTAAACTTGTTGAATTCTTTTTCGGAGGTGTGCCACAATTCTGTTTTTTTTATCAATTCAGGGCGGTATGAGACGGAATATTTTCCCGTTTCATCTTTCGAAAAAATAGACATCATCATCGGATGCTTTTGAAGGGTCTTGTCAACGGCTTCGCATATTTTTTTTTCATCGTATTGATTTCCGAGTGTGACAACGTACGAAAAGTTGTAAACGTAATTACTGCCGGATTTTTGTTCTTCTTCAGATAGGAAAAAATCTTGCTCAGCCTTTATGTTGAATGTTTTTTTTCGGCATTGTTCTTCATATTTTTCATTGTCATCTGTGTTCTTGTTTGATTGTATTTTTTTTGCAATTCGATCGATTGTCTTTCTGTAGTAGATATCTGAAACCGTCAGCGTTAAATGATGCTTTTCAATTTCGATGATTAGTTCGACTGCTGATATAGAGGATCCGCCTAGCTCAAAGAAATTATCCTCTTTAGTGGGGTCTTTTTTTAGATCAAGAACTTTTTTGACCGCAGAACATAAGATGTTTTCGATGCTGATTTCTGAAGAATCTTCATTTAAATGCTTAAACGAAATGTCCATTGTTTTAAGGCTTTTCTTGTCAATTTTCCCGTGTTTATTTAAGGGCATCTTGTCAAGCGTTACAAAAACCGAAGGAATCATATAAGGTGGAAGAAACCTTGATAGTTCTTCCTTGATAGCCTTTGTAGATATGTCTGAGTCTGCAACAATGAATGCGACAAGGAAATTCTCTTTTTCGGTTGTCTTTAAAATAACGGTAGCTTGTTTAATGGCTTCAATTTTTAAGATAGATTGTTCTATTTCTTGGAGCTCAATTCGCTGTCCGTTTAACTTTACCATATCGTCGGTTCGACCGCAGATTACGATTTCTCCGCTATCAGTCCTATAGGCAAGATCCCCAGATTTGTATGTCCTTTCGCCTCTGTATTCTATAAAGCTTTTTGCCGTATCATCGGGGCGATTCAAGTATCCGCAAGAAAGAGTCTTGCCTTGTATTAAAAGTTCGCCTTTCTGGTTTGGTCCAAGTTCGTTTCCCTCTTCATCTACGATGAAGACTTTTGTCTGGTATGGAATTCCATTTGTGAAGGAACTTGTTGTATTTTGCAATACCTTGCACACAGCCATGGAGCAAGTTTCTGTCGTACCGTACCCATTGATGATTTTTACGGTAGGGAGTTTGCTGAAGATTTTCGTGGCGTGCTCCGGAGAGAGCGGCTCTCCGCCCATGTAAAGGCCAATAATGCTTTCAAATTTTTCTTTGTCAGCCGCAGAAAGTAGAATTTCTATGAATGAAGGTATTCCAATTACGGAATCCAGTTGATACTTCTTGATCTGTTCTGAAAATTTTGTTAAATCTTTAAGCTCATTTTCTTTGTTAAGGTAAAATAGGGCGCCTGCATAAATGCAATAAAAAAATCCTGTATAAAAAAGGATGAACGTGAATGGGGATATGTCGGCCAATCGATGAATTTGATATTGGGCAATGGCGATCCATTGTTCTGGAAAGAATTCTTCGTAAATGGCCCTGTGGTTAAGCGTGACCCCTTTGGGATTTCCTGTAGAACCTGAGGTGTAAATGCACATTGCCATGTCATCGGGGCTTACATGAACAACTTGTTTTTTTAAATGTTCTTTTTTCGCTTTGGCAAGGAGTTCTTCTAGCGTGAAAATTTTGCAAGCGCATTTGTTTGTTTCTAGAAGTTCCGCCTTGATTTTTTCGGTTGTAATGATGGCTTTCGATTTGGAATCGTTGATGCTGTATGCAATTCTTTCAGGAGGCGTGTCGAGTGTAAGCGGGATAAAGGCCGCACCCGTTTTTAAAACGCCCATGATGGCGATATGAATAGAGAAAGACCTGTCCAATACAAGAGTGATGAAATCCCCTTGTCTGATTTCTGGAATCAGGGCGAAAAGCGATGCAGCCAAATAATCTGATTCCTGGTCAAGTTCCTTGTACGAAAATTCCTTGTCTGCGCAGATAACGGCAATGGCACCGGGCGTCATTTGAGCGTGTTCGGTAAGTTTGTCATGTACGGCGAAAAATTTTTCTTTAGCCATTATGCATTCTCGATGAATTTGCCCATGTCGTCAAGAACTGAAATAAGTCCTTTTTCCAAATCACTCTTGTTCAGGAGCAGGTTGATTCTAAAACAGAACTGTTTGCTTATGTCAAAACCGTGCATGACACCCGGAAAAATTAAATATCCCTTTTCCTTGATTAGTTTTTTTATGGCGAAAATAAAATTTTCGGATCCTATACACCCGTCAAGAAAGATCATGGCATAATGACCGGATATATCAGGTGACACATGGGCGAAATGGTAATTTGCTAGAATCTGATGAACTCGTTTGTAATTGTCGCTCCAAAATTGATTGTAAAAACGAAGGCATTCGTCGTAATTTTGGGAGATGAAATGACGTGCACCCAGTTGACTTAGATAATTTAGGGAGCCTCCGTAACAATCTTTGAGCCTATCAATTTCGTCAGTGAACTTTTTATGTGTGACAATGACAGAAAATTTAATCCCCTGAATTCCTAGAGCCTTGTGCGGACTATAGATGTACATTAGTTTTTCTTGTATTCCTAATGTCCTTGAAAGTTCCTTTCCGTTTACGCATAAGGCCTCGTCCAATATAACCCATTTTCCTGCATCTAGAAGTTCTTGAATGCCGTTTATGACATTTTGATTGAAATAAACGCTTGTCGAATTGATGGGGGAGGTGAACCAGAATGCTTCGCAGTCCGAATTTATAAGGGGACTGATGTCAAAATTTTGATTGAAGTCGGGAATGAATTCGTTAAAAACGTGGTAGGCGACTTTTAAATCGTCTAGGCAGGTCTGTGCCGTAAAGTATGCAGGCGCAATGATTCCTGTTTTTAAATTTCTTTGTGAAAGGAATACTGCGATTGTTACAATCGAATGGGTGCTTTGCGAAAAGGCAAAACCTTGGGATTCATAGAAATCTTCGCTAGAAAAGCCTAATTTGTTTGCGATGCTTTTCTTGATGGATTCTGGAAGATAATATTGATAGTCAAAAATATCCTGTACGGATTCGTATTTGAGGATATCTTTGAGTTTTGCCTTGTATTCGGAACCGGAATTCCAGTAAGATAGATTTACAGACTGCGTTTCTTTTGACAGGGCTTTTGATGCCTTGTCAAGTTCCATTTCTATTTCGTAGTTAGTCATTTAAATTAAACCGAATACGGCGTCGAGTCCAGTTGCGTCTAGGACTTCCTTGAAGTTTTCGCCGATATTGATGAGCTGCATGTTTCCCTGTTTCTTTTTTAAGGTCTTGAATGTTGAAAGTAAGACTCGGATTCCTGCCGAGGATACATAATCGCATTCTTTAAAATCCATAATTAGCGAATTTATCCGTTCGATGTGCGCTGCAATTTCGGCTGCAAGTTTGGGCGAGGTGAGGGTATTCAGCTCGCCAGAAAGAGCGATTGTCATTTCAGTATCATTCAAAGTAGTTCTAAGTTCCATTCTAGGCTCCGTATTATATTTTAGTAAAAAAGATTGCGAAAAGAATTAAAACAAGTGCTTCCACTGGAAGCCGAGTGTGTAGAATATCCATTCTCTACCGCTGTAAGTCATTAGCGGCTCGTGTTCTACGTCTTTGTATTTTTCGTGGAAACTGCGGCGCGACTGGAAATCAAAAAGCACAAAAAGCTTGTCTTTCTTGCTAAAAGTGATTTCGGCCATGGGCCAAATGTCGATGGTCATAAAGTCTCCCTTGTAGCTAGACGAATAGTCGCCGAAATCGCTGGACTTATAATGGCCCGAAAGCGTGGTACCGACGCCGATCATCGAAAGTTTCAAAGGCATTTGGTAGCCTACAAAGTATTCTTGCTCGTACACCCAGCCACTTGCCAAGCCGTCGGAGGCTTGCCAAAGCCAAACATCGCTGTCGGTGCCAGTCAATTTCTGGTAGCCGGCTTTGTAGGTTGCCGTAGCGACAACATGGTGCCAGTCGCCTTCCCAGAGGGCGGCGAGATCGAACATAAAGCAGCCGCTGACCCAGCCGTACAGGTACCAGTGCGCAAAGGGAGTCATGTCCTTGTATTCAGGCTCTGCTGCATTGTATGCTGCCATGCCTTGGAATAAATCGAACGCGTTCCAGCCGGTTCCTGCCGTGCCGCCGATGGCTAGCTCCAAAAAGGCAATGGGCGATACGGTAATCGATGCGACAGGTGCGAGCGTAATGGGCGAAACTTCCAACCCCGCGCTAAATGTCACATGGTTGTCGGCGGTGAATTCGTCGTCGCCACGCAAGAAGGGGAGCGTGTATGCCGCGTCGAATTCAGCAATGGCCTCGATTCCGTCGTAAGGACCGCTGATTCCTGTGACATGGCTTGAACCGCGGTGGTGTTCTACCTCGGGGTAGTAGGCGGCAGATACCGTAGACGAAATTTCCCAGGGGGATTTTTCTTGTGCAGTATCGGCCGCTTCTTCTGCAAAAAGGAGATTGCAACTAAATAGTGTCGCAATATGTAATGCTAGTTTATTCATACTAATTCTCCTTTTTTTCCTCGTTCTTAGAAACTCATTTTCCCTTTAAACGTGACGCTGCTATAATCGCGGTAGCCGCCGTACATTCCGTATTTATACCCTCTAAAGTACAGGTCCCCGATCAGACTCAGCGTGATGGCGTCGGTCAGCTTGTAGTCGATTTCAAGTTCGCTTGCGCTGGAGAAATACCGCAGGTCTAGTGCCCCCGATGCCATGAGTGTCAGTGTCTCATTCAAGACGGACTTTTCGATACTTAATGTCGCCTGATGCTCGTAATCTCTTCTGTCAAGGTTGTCGTTGTAATCGAAAATTTTATCCATCACGTACTGTGCGGTAATGGTCCAGCCCCCGCTCGGTGTCCAGTCGAGGCCCGCGAGGCCTACGGCTTGATTCTTTCGCTCGCTTGTAGGAATCTTGTTTTCGTTAACGAATTTTTCTATTTGGTAATAAGCGGTTGTTTGGATATGCCGTTTTGGGAAAAAAGCGCCTTCGAATCGGAATACAAGGTCTCCGTAAGGAATTGCGGCGTCGGCACCGACCATGTACATCCTCTTGTATTCACCGGAAACAAGAAGGGTGTCTAAATCGTTTTCCTCGTAGAATTCGTTTATGTAGGGAGAATACTTGATAAGCGGAAGGTCATCCCACCCGTAAAATCCATATAGAGACAGGTCCGCGAACGACGTGTAGGCGCTTGCCCGCAAGGCTAGTTCGCTCTTAGAAAGTTTCTTTTCTGGAAGTTCGAAGTCGTTGTACTTTTCTGGAACACCAACTCTCGATCCATCAAATTTTCTTGGGAAAACTTGACTGTTGAGCGGGTTTCCACTCGCGAGTGGGAGAATACTTGGCGTGAAAAACGGAATCCAGTACGCATCGATTTGAGTCTTTTCGGTCAAGAGTGAAAGACGTACGGCGTCGATTCCGAGTTTAGACTCGTTGTAGTCGCTTGCGACAAAGCTTGATTCGTCTCTCGGGTTGAGTACATCGGTAATCTGGGCGTCGTCAGCCTTTCCCCACGATACAATTTGGCGACCGATTCGGAGGGCGAGCATTTCGCCTTTCCAGTCGATGTAGGCTTCGCGGAGCTTTAGGGCGTAGGTGCCGTCGTCAGCAACGAATGCAGAAGAGCCGTTTGTCGATTGACTTCCCAAGGCGTCGTGGACAATCTGGCCGTTTACGTAAACCATTGCTTCGTCCAGGTACGATTTGATTGTGCCGTCAAAGATCGTCTGGCCGAGTAGAAAATCACCCTTGTTGTGGTGCGTGTTCGGGAGTCCAACTCCCGCCTGTGCGGTGAGGCTACCCAAGAAGACTGTTTCTTGGCTATAAACGGTTGCGGCAAGAGCTAGGCCGAGTGCGGTGAATCGTTTCATACATTCTCCTTTTCTTTGCCGAAGGGCTTGGCCACATGTAGGAGTGCAGGCGTAATGGTGTAGTCGGCGAGCAGGGCGCTCGAAAGGCCGATGATGATCAGAATGCCTAGCACCATCAAGAAACGCATCGGGCTGAACAGGTAGACGCTGAACATGGAGCATAGGATAATTGTCGTCAGGAACATGGTCGAACCAATTTCGCGGAAGGTCGCTTCCATCGCCTTGACGCTGGAGCCGCTTTGTTCGTAGCGCATTTTAAGGTGCGTCGTAAGGTGAATGGTGTCGTCGACGGCGATGCCTAAAACTAGCGGCATTACCGTGATGGTGCTGAAATCAAGCGCAAAGTTGAAGTAGCCCATGACGCCGCCTACCAAAATAACCGGAGCTACGTTCGGAATCATGCCGATGAGCCCAAGCTTTAGGCTAGAGAAAGCGAAAATCAGCATGATGGCGATAATCAAAAGCGAAAATCCGAAGGATTTCAGACCTCCAAAAATAATGCGGTTGCTCATTTCGGAATACCGGATCATGTCGCCTAAAAGGGTGCATTTAGCGCCCGGGAACAGTTCAGCAAGTTTTGCCTTCAACGACTCCATATTGGCGAGCGCTTCTTCTGTGGCGAATTGTGTCATGTCCACATTGACAACGGTCGTCTTGAAGTCTTCGTCCATCGCGTCGCTGAAATCCTCACGCATTTCGATAGATGAAAGTTCCATCAGCTGAGCAAGCATATATTCGTCTTCGGGAACGGTGTAGAAAGAATCTTTTCCTTCGTTCAGGGCGCGATTCATTTCTTTCAAGATGCTTGTCGCTGACTCCACACGAGCCTTGCCGCCCGACCACTTGGTAAGCGAAAGTGTCCCCAGGTAATCTTCTAGCTGTAACAGAGCCTTCATGTTTTCCGGTTTCTTGAAGGCACCTTCTTCGTCATAGGAAATCATAATTTCGTAACTGTACTGGTTGCCGAGCTTTGTCTTGAGCATTTCCTTTGTTTCTCGGATGTACGACATCTTGTCGCCTGTTATAGTAAGGTAGTCCAGTTGCGCTGTCATTTTAAACATCCCGGGGATAAATGCGACGATAATCAGTGCCGTAACAACGATAAAGGCCCTCTTCTTTTTATAGACGAATTTCGACCAATTAGAGAATTTTGTGTCTAACTTGGTGGCGCCTTCTTCGAGATTCGCCTTGGGGGCGCGGTCTTTGCCGAAAGAAAGTAAAATCGGAATTAATGTGGTTACATAGAGATAGATGGCAAGTACGACCAGGGCCGATGTTTTGCCCATCCATTCCAGGGGTTTCATGTCGACAAACAGGAAACTCACGAAAGATGCCATGGTCGTAAGAACGGTAAACAGCACCGGCCATCCGCATTCCTCGACACATTTGATTGCCGATTCTTTGCGCTTGCCAGTGCGTCTAAAGAACAGCTTGAACATCTTGATATAATGCACCGAATAACCCACCGCAAGGGCCATGCCGAGAACGACCGGCAGTGTCACGAGGGCAGAATCGGCTTTTGCTCCAAAATAAGACATTGCGCCAAAGACCGATGCAATGGCGCTGAGGGTTGCAACGGCAGGCACAACGACGCCAAAAACGTTGCGCAGGCACAAGGCCAAAAACAAAAGCATCACGCCGATGCTACAGAGAACCCTGATGCCGTATTCGGGGACTTCGTAGCGGTCTTCGTTGGCATTGTCAAACGGCATGCCACCACCGTAAAGCTTGAAACCCTTATTTTGGAATTCGTCACTTTCGATGATTTCCATCAGCTTGTATCCGATGGCAACCGAGACTTCATCTGGCACGCCGTTGAATTTTTCGTCGAGTTCCTTTCCTTTGAACGGGTGTAGCGATAGGGAAATCCAAGTTTCTCGGCCGTCATCACTCACGAGGGCGTTTACGAGTGCATTCGTCTTCTCGCTTCCGCGCATCACGAGTGCGCGTGCGTGAGCCAGCTCCGCAGAATCCGAGGGAATGCCGTTCTCGTAAGGTTTCTTGATTTCGAAACCTTCTTCATTGCCAACAGGAATGTCGACATCGATAATCGAGGTAAGCCGGTCTGCAAAAGGAATTTCGTCCTTCATCCGGGTTCCGATTTTGTCGATGACCTTCAGCATGTCTTCGCTAAAGACATCTCCGTCCCCTTGCTTTACGAGCAAAACGCCAACACCGTTCAGGTTTCCGAAAATTTCTTCGTATTTCTTTGTGTTTAGCGTTATGTCATCGGAATCGCCGAACCAGCCGTCTTCGCCAATGTCGAGCGCAAACTGACTTAAGCCGGAACTGCAGATGACGGTAACGATGATTAGGGCAATAAGAACTTTCCAGCGATGGCGTAGCTGGGCGCGTCCAATCTTGCCGAAAAATTGACTGAGCTTTTCGACGTTCATATTCAACTTACCTGATGAATCTACTTGACCAGTTCGCGTTCCAAGGCGCTCACCGTAAAGTAACTTTCGTTTACCTTTTCGTCGTATTTCAGGTTGTTGATTTCGTAGACGGTCTTATGGTTGGTCTGCACGTTGGTCATGGTCATTTTCAACGTGGTCCAGTAACCCTTGACCTGCTGAATGTTTTCGCAGGTGAGCGTCTTTTGTAGCCGATTTTGCTTGTCGTAGTATTCGCCCTTGCGGACTACGTAGGTCTTTTTATCGACCCAGGTGATACGGCGGCTGACCTTCGCCTTTGCGTCTTTTGCTTTGGATTCGAGAATCCAACAGTCAACACCGTTTACCTTTTCTTCGCCGAGAATGGCGAAGTTGTCCTTGGAAAGGCTGCGGGTGCCCAGGTCGTCGTAAGTAAAGTCCGTTCCCTGGAAGTCGTCGTCCTTGCTGGAACCTGAAACTCGGCGCACCTTTTTCATGGCCGGCAGGTAAATCCAGCTGTCGCTATCGACAGTGGAACCGTCGGCCTTGTCGGGGTAGTCGTAGGTGAGGTAGCTGATTCCCGCCACGTCTCTGGGTGTCTTGAATACAAGGACCGTCTTGTCGGTGGAGCCGTCCTTCATGGTGTAAGAGGCGATTTCTCGGTTGCGGGTCTTTCCGTTTTTGTCGATCAGGGTAACCGAAATGGTTGCGGACGATGTTTTTCCGGAAGGTAAGTCGTGGACTTTCTTGGCGATTTCGGTTGCCGACTGGGCAAAGGTAGTTGCTGCATACAATAAGCTGGTGCCGAGTACTTTTAAAAACAGATTCTTCATATTTTCTCCTTATTCCATCTTTTTTTACTTTTTACTGCGTTTCCAATATTCCGTGGCACCCAAAAGTCCCCAGCGGTCAAGCGAGCCTCGCATTTCTAGGCGACCGTCCTTGGTGAGTGAAATCTTGCCGTGGTAGGTCTTGTTTTCTTCGGGGTCGTAAATGGAGCCGCCCTTCAGCATACCGTCATCTTCCTTCATGTCCTTGATGATGATGGTGCCGATGAGCTTTTGGTCGGCTGGGTCGTCGGAATCCAGAATTTCGGTGAGTTTGCCGTAATACAGCCCGTTGCTGCTTTTATAGATGAGTACGGTGGCGTAAGGCTTGTCGGTATCGGGGTCGATGGCGGTCCATGGTCCTAGAATTTTGTCGACTTGGGCTTCCGCCGCCAATGTGGCAAGACAAAAGAAAATGGTGAAAAAGATTTTCTTCATATTTTCCTCTTCTTTTGGTTTTACAAGCTTTGGGCTTATTTAATAGTTAGAAACTATCATCCCTTAATATATATTGTTTTTTTTTTACGGTAATGAAAAGTTTTTCCTAGGTATTCCAAATTGGAATATTTTTGCTAAGTTTAACGGCATGAAAGAATACGCTCCTGCCAAGATTAATTTGTTTTTGGATGTTATTCGTAAACGTGAAGATGGCTACCATGATTTGGGCACCCTCTTCCAGACCATCGACGCAGGTGACACTGTAAGCGCCGAACCGCGCCAGGATGGTCGAATTACGCTTTGCTACAACGAACCGCAGAATTATCCGCTGGAAACGGACTTGGTTTACAAGGCCGCCAAGCTCTTGCAGCAGGAATCGGGAACGACCCTCGGTGCAGACATTTATTTGAACAAGGTAATGCCCTTGGGGGCAGGCCTCGGTGGAGGCTCTGCAGACGCTGCAGCAACGCTCCGCTTGCTGAACCAGCTGTGGAAGCTCAAATTCAAATTTGAAAAGCTCGAAGAAATTGGAGCAAAGCTTGGTGCCGATGTCCCCTTCCTGGTGCGTGGCGGTACCGCCATGGCCGAAGGGATTGGTGAAAAGCTCACTTTTGTGAAACCGCTACAGTTGAACGACGAACAGTACCTGCTGGTGGCCACTCCACTTGATTCCGTACCGACCAAGGATGCCTACGCGGGCGTGCCCAAGTCCGGTTCGGACCGCTGGGAAACCTTCAAGGCCAAGTGCAAGTCGGCTGGCAAGTCCGCCATTGAATATGCCCTGGCCAACGGTTTTAACGGCTTCGAGGAATCGGTATTCCCCAAGCACCCCCTCGTTGAAGAAATGAAGAACGAGTTTAAGCGCCTGGGAGCAACCTCCGTCCTGATGTCGGGGTCGGGGGCGTCGGTTTTTGGAGTTTTTGCAACCCGCAAGCAGGCAAAAGCGGCCGCCGAGGAGCTGAAACCGATCTCCAGGTACCAGGTGGTGACCCGCTTTTTCGAGGGTTTTTAGCTAAAGCCCTTTGAAATTTGCGCAAATTTGCTATATTTGCGCCACCATTGGGGTATCGTCAAGTGGTAAGACAACGGATTTTGATTCCGTTATTCGTTGGTTCGAATCCAGCTACCCCAATGAATTTTTTTAACCATTTACTAATTGGAGTAAAATTATGGAACTCACAAAGCTCGCAGCAACCTCGAGAGTGCTAGGCAAGAGCCGCGACAACGCCCGCCTTCGTAAGGCTGGCCAGATCCCGGCTGTCTATTATGGTAAGGGTCAGGAGTCCGTGAATATCAGCGTTAGCGCAATCGATGTTCGCAAGGTCCTCGCCCCGGGTAAGCGTTACACGCTTCTCGACTTGGAAATTGATGGCAAGGCCGGCAACGCTGCCGTAATTTACAACTACCAGAAGAACCCGATCTCCCAGGAAATCGAACACATCGACTTCCTCAAGATCGACGATGCTACCAAGGTCAAGGTTCGCGTTCCCGTTAAGCTGAACGGCCTTCCGGTTGGTGTTAAGACTCAGGGTGGTACTTTTGCTCAGCAGAACCGCTACATCCAGCTCGCCGCCGTGCCGACCAAGATTCCGGCCGTGCTCGAAATGGACATCTCCGACTTCCCGGCTCCGACGACGTTCTACGCCAAGGACCTGAAGCTCGAAGACGGTATCGAACTCGCTTGCAAGCCGCGCACCGTTATCTTCACCATTACTGCCAAGAGCGGTAAGAAGGCTGACGACGCTGTTGATGCTGCCGCTGCTCCGGCTGCCGAAGCTAAGTAATTGCATCAAGCAATCGAAATTGGACCTGTCTGCCTTGTGGCAGGCAGGTCATTTTTTTAGGCTCGAAGCATGAGCTATTTACTATATTACCGTTTACCTCACACCTCAAAGCGCCTTTGGCGCGACCTCATACCTGTTATGTACATCATCGTCGGTCTCGGAAATCCTGGTACTCAGTACTCTAACACTCACCACAATGCGGGCTTCATGGCCGTCGAAAAGCTGGCCGACCCGAACAAGGACTGGAAAAGCGAACACAAGGCGCTCACCATGAAGGTGAACATTGCGGGTGAGGAATGCCTCTTGGCAAAGCCGCAGACTTATATGAATTTGTCTGGCGAAGCGGTGCAGGCTCTGATGACTTGGTACAAGGTGAAAGTGGACCACCTGCTTGTTTTCAGCGATGACATTAATTTGGATGTAGGCCGTATCCGTTGCCGCAAGGACGGCAGTCACGGTGGGCAGAATGGGCTCCGCAATATCATAGAACATGTGGGCGACAAGTTCCCGCGTATCCGTTTTGGTGTAGGCAAGTGCCCTCCGAAATTCGACCTCAGCAACTGGGTGTTGGCGAAGTTTTCGCCCGAAGATCGCCCCATATTCGAAGAGGCCATTGCTAAAGTCCCAGCCCTTGTAGAATGCTACTTCAAGCTCGGCATCGAAAAGTGCATGGAACGCTACAACGGCAAATAAAAACCGACTTTTTACAATATTTCTAGCGGTATAGAGCTAGGATTTGCGCGTGAAAATTACTATATTCTATGCGCAAAAGAGGTACTATATGAAACTTTTGCCAGAAGCTTTGACGTTTGATGACGTCTTACTCGTTCCCGCTGAATCTTCTGTTCTTCCGGCTCAGACCGACGTGAGCACCCAGCTCGCCCCCAATATCAAGCTTAACATTCCTATTATCAGTGCCGCTATGGATACTGTGACGACGGCCCCGCTTGCCATTTCTTTGGCTTTGCAGGGTGGTCTCGGCATTATCCACAAGAACATGTCTATCGAAGACCAGGCCGAAGAAGTCCGCAAGGTCAAGCGTTGGCAGTCCGGTATTGTGACCAACCCGGTAACGCTCGATGCCGATGAACCGGTGTCTGCCGCTTTTGAACTCCGCGCCCGCAACAAGGTGAGCGGTTTCCCGATTCTTTCCAAGGGTAAGCTTGTGGGTATGCTCACGAGCCGCGACCTCCGCACCGTGAGCGACATGAACGTGAAGATTCGTGCCGTGATGACCAAGAATCCGGTGACGGCAAGCCCGAAGGTGAGCCTTGCCAAGGCAAAGGAAATCCTCGCCGAAAAGCGTATCGAAAAGCTCCCGCTGGTGGACGCTTCCGGTGCCTTGAAGGGCCTCATCACGATGACTGACATCTTGAAACGCGAAAACAACCCGAACGCTAGCCTTGACAAGAATGGCCAGTTGCTCGTGGGTGCCGCTGTCAGCACTTCTGCAAATACTCTTGAACGCGTGGCTGCCCTCGTGGACGCTGGCGTTGACCTGTTGATTATCGATACGGCTCACGGCCACCACATCGGTGTGCGTAACATGGTGAAGACCGTTCGCAAAAAGTATCCGAAGCTCACGATTTGCGCCGGTAACGTTTGCACGCCGGAAGCTGTCGAAGAACTCGCCAAGTGCGGTGCCAACATCGTCAAGGTGGGTATCGGTCCGGGTTCTATTTGCACCACACGTATCGTGGCCGGTGTGGGTTACCCGCAGTTCTCCGCTGTCGTGGAATGCGGCAAGATGGCTCGCAAGGTCGGCGTGAAGATTATCGCTGACGGTGGCCTTAAGTTCTCTGGCGACATCGTTAAGGCTCTCGCCGCTGGCGGTCACGCCGTGATGGTGGGCTCCCTGTTTGCCGGTACCGAAGAAGCTCCGGGCGAAGTGATTCTCGCTGATGGCCGTAGCTACAAGAGCTATCGCGGCATGGGTTCTCTCGGTGCCATGAAGGCTGGTTCTGCTGACCGTTACTTCCAGGGTGGCGTTCAGGAACCGCGCAAGTTCGTTCCGGAAGGCATTGAAGGCCGCGTTCCTTACAAGGGACCGCTCCGTGACACCGTTTACCAGCTGATTGGCGGTATCCACTCTGCTATGGGTTATGCCGGTGCTGCTAACCTCGAAGAACTCTACAAGAAGGCAACGTTTGTCCGCATCACGGGCGCAGGCCTCCGTGAATCTCATCCGCACGATGTGACCATCACGAAGGAAGCTCCGAACTACAGGACTGGCGACTAATTCCGCTTTTTTGATGTATTAAAAAGCCCGCGATTCAAATCGCGGGTTTTTATTTGTATAATCGAAAACCACCGGCTAGGCCGGTGGTTCCGTAAAAGCCTTCTGGCGGTCATGAGAAAAAATCCTTTGATTAATATTGAAAT
>NZ_FRBF01000016.1 GCF_900142545.1 Fibrobacter sp. UWT2
GTCTAGGACCCTCTGCCATTCCTCTTCTGTGTGTATTTTTGTCATGCAAACCTCTAAAGTTGTGTCCAACTTTTGGGGTTTACGTCACGCCTAGGGGCCCGCCCCTAACACCCCGCTTTATATTGCAAAACAATCAGGATTTACACATATGAACTAGTTCCAAAATGGAACTAATTGATTCCATCAACACGTAACACATGAGTCATACACCCTTTCTTTTTTCATTAAAATCTAACATTTCCACCAGATGACATCTTTTGACAGGTGCTTGATTATATATTTAGCGCATTGAATTTACAAATATCCATAACACCTAAAATTCAAAGCACTTCAAAAGCCAGTTCAATCACAAGGAAACGCACCTACAAAAAAAATAGAACCAACATCCAAAGCAGATTTTTTTTCAACAAATAAACCAAGACCAAAAAAATTATATTTAGAAGGATGAAAAAGAAGATGATTCCCGCCTCAAAAAGCACATTCTCTACCCCATGGCAAATGCACGAATTCTTTGCAGGCAGTGGTTTGGTGTCCTATGGATTAAAAGAAATGTTTCATTGCGTTTGGGCAAATGACATTAGCACTCAAAAAGCCGCAGTTTATCAAGCAAATCTTAACCTAAAACATTTTATACTAGGCGACATCAAAGATATTCAGGGAAAATCTCTTCCTAAAGCACATATGTCATGGGCTAGTTTTCCATGTCAAGATCTATCTCTCGCCGGAGCAATGGGAGGAATACATGCATCAAGAAGCGGACTTGTATGGGAATGGCTACGTATCTTAGACGAATTGAAGGAAAAACCCAAAATTTTACTTCTTGAGAACGTAATTGGCCTTTTATCAACAAATCACGGAAACAATTATCGCGCCATACACAAAGCAATTTCTGAGCGCGGTTATAAATGCGGAGCAATAGTTTTAAACGCTTCTTTATTCGTTCCCCAATCTCGACCACGAGTATTCATTATTGCGGTAGATAAAAAAAGTCATATTCCCTCAGAACTTACCGGCAAAGGACCTTGTTGGCTTCACAATTCATCTGCTATAGAACTTGGCAACTCTCTACCAAATTGGATTTGGTGGAAAACGGATCGTCCTTCCAAAAGAACAGTGACTTTAAAAGATATTGTTGATCCCACAGTTCCTTTTGACAAAGACAACGTATTAAAGCTAATTCCACCAAAACATATCGAAAAACTCAATAAATTCGATTTCATTTATGCAACCGGGTATAGACGAACTCGCAACGGGAAACAGCAATTAGAGATTCGCTGCGACGGAACTGCAGGTTGTCTCAGAACACCTGAGGGTGGAAGCAGTAAGCAATACCTCATTCTAAAAAACAAAAATGAAATTCACGCTCGTCTTCTCACCATTCGTGAAACAGCACGTTTGATGGGTGCTCCAGACACATACATTCTTCCTGGATCCTATAACGATGGTTATAAAGCAATGGGAGACGCAGTAGTCATGCCGGTAGCCAAATTTATAGGCGAACGTTTTTTGGCAAAACTTGCAGAGGCGGTATACTAATGAAATATGAACAAAAATTGGGGGCTTTTCAGAAGTCAAAAAACATTATATCTAAAGGGGCTTTGGCTATTGTTATCCAACTAACCGCTGATGTTCGGACAAAAAAAATTTCCTTTAAACCCTGAAAGTTTTAAGACCCCTAAAGGAGGCCAAGTTGCAGGCCTAAGCGGGAAAAAGCTACAAAAAATTCTTCAGAGATACGGAATAAAACAGTCATTAGCTTCAGAAGCCGGACGAACAAGTCGTGGTTCTATACAATTAATGACAGACTATCTCAATTTCCTTAATGAATGGCATTCCAACGAAACTATTGATTTTGACAAGGTAGAACTATTTTGGGCTGAACAGATAAAGAAATTCTTCCAAAGTAAACCACTAACGTTGTCTGCCAACAACTCAAAAACAATAAGTGCAAATTTAAACGAGCTATTTCAACAAGCAAAAAACAGACAAGAGCATATCACCGGAACGCAATACATGGGAACAATTTTACAGCATCTAGTTGCTGCAAAATTAAAAGTCATTATGCCAAATGTTCCATTTGAAATTCATGGAGCATCCGTTGCCGATTCTCCGACTAACCGAGATGGAGACTTTGAAATCAATGACACCATTATCCATTGCACAACAAGTCCTACCGAAGCTTTATTAAATAAATGCGCAGATAACATTGACGCAGGAAAACATCCGATAATCATAACCTTATACGATAGAGTTGAGGTTGCCCAAAAACAGGCCGAAGACAAAGGATTATCTGATAAAATTGATGTATGGAGTGTTCAACAATTTTTATCTACAAATTTATGCGAGCACAGCCTTTTTAAGGCTGCAAACATCAATGATAAGATGGAATCCATTATCAAAGAATACAACAATATTGTAAGCGAACACGAGACTGATCCTAGCCTAAAAATTAATTACCTAGCAAAAAAATAGCCCCATTTCCGCGTTAGGGATAGTGACCCGTAAAGGCGGAGACTTGCGCTAGCAAGGCTCCGCGAGCGAAGCGAGTATAGCCCGACCCGGCGAGGCAAGGGAGATTCCGGGTCAAGCCCGGAATGACAAATGAGGCCGAGCCGGGGAACGTCCAAAAGCACAAAAAAAGCCCTTGCGGGCTTTTTTCATATAGTACTCTACCGCCGCAGGCGGTCTATTCTTATTCCAGCGCTTCTCTAATCTGCTGGATAAAATCCATTTCTTCAGGAGAGACGTTGCTCTGGTTATCGTCTTCGCGAGAGGCATTTGCCACGCGAAGCATGGATTCAAGAACCTTGCTCTTAAATTCGGGAGATTCATTCTTCAATGCCTCGACACAAGCATGGGCGCGGTCTTTAGCCGACTTGAACTTGGCGTAGGTATTGTTGAAATCGTCCCACGAAACATCCGGGGTCAGTTCGTCATGAATCGCATCCAGCGTATCGCTTTCGGCTTCCGTCGCCGAAGAGGAACCCTCTAGGAGTTTATCGGTCTCGTTTTCGTGGAAAAGACAAGCCACCTGCCAAGAAAGAATCAAAAGAGCCAAATTAGGATTCATAGATTACCTCATCGTTATGAAACAAATTTACTATATTCCCGCACATGGCATACGTAGCAATGGCCCGAAAGTGGCGTCCGCAATCTTTTTCCGACATGGTCGGTCAGGAACATATCGCAAAGACCCTTCAAAACGCAATTGAAGGCGGTCGTCTGCACCACGCATTCCTGTTCACCGGAACCCGCGGCGTCGGTAAGACCACCAGTGCCCGTATCCTCGCCCGCACGCTGAACTGCACCGGCGGAGACCCGCTACACCCCTGCGGACAGTGCGAAAGCTGCAAGGACATTTCGGGCGGCAACCCGATGGACGTCTTTGAAATCGACGCAGCCTCCAATACCGGTGTCGACAATATCCGCGACGTGATTGAACGCGTGCAGTACCCGCCTGTCATCGGCAAATACAAGATTTTCATTATCGACGAAGTCCACATGCTTTCGACGGGCGCCTTCAACGCGCTCCTCAAGACGCTCGAAGAACCGCCTGAACATGTGATTTTCATCTTCGCAACGACCGAAGTCAACAAGGTGCCGCAGACCATTTTGAGCCGTGTGCAGCGTTTTGACTTCAAGCGCTTGACCATCGAACAGATTCGTAGCCGCCTCCGCTTTATTTGCGAACAGGAAGGCATCAACGCCTCTGACGAAGCCCTCGACATTTTCGCCGAAAAAGCCGACGGTTCCATGCGCGACGGTCTCACCTACTTCGACCAGGCATATGCCTTTACCGGCAACGAAATGAGCGCCGACGCGGTCCGTAGCGTCCTCGGCATTCCCCCGGTGGAACTGTTCTTTACGCTGATTTCGGCTATCGAAGGCCACGACCTCAAGGGTTGTTTCAAGATGGTGGACGAAGCCTGCAAACGCGGCATCGAATTCACTCCGCTCCTGGACGGATTCGGCAAGTTCCTGCGCAACCTGCTTTACGCCCGTCTCGACGCCTTTACGCCTGACGCCCTGAACATTTCGGAAGAACTTTACACCAAGTACAAGAGTGTGGTTCCCGAGCTCAAGAATGGCGACATTCTGCGCATCAGCAAGCTTTTGATTGACCTGCAAGCAACGCTGCGCTACAGCACGAACCCGCGCTTGCTGGTAGAAACGACGTTTGCCCGCATGGCTTGGCTCGACAGGCTTACCGACTTAAGGCGAGCGCTTGCCGCCATCAACGACCCGAAAAGCGCCTCCGAAGAGGCGTTAAAAAAAAAAGTAACTGAAGTCCAAAATTACATTGACGCCGAGGAAGAAGCCAAGGCGTTACAGCAACGCGAAGAAAACCCCTTCGCGGCTTTGCAAAGTTCCATTGCGGGTCCAAGCAACGGCGAAGTCTACAACCGCTATGAGATTCCTTCCGTCTGGGGCTCCATCAAGTCTAAAATTGCTGATTCCGGCGATTTCGCCTTCTCGGTGGCCCTGAACGACACCGTGCTCGAAACCAGTGACCTGAAGGCCACCCCCTTCCCCATCGCGCTTACCTACCTGGGCGACAACGCCAGCGATGCCTGGGGCGTAAAACAGATGGAAGATCACCCCGAGTACATGGAGCGCGTCAAGCAGATGCTTGAGGACATGCTCCAGACTCCGGTAATCTTGACCCTTAAAACCCGCGCCTTCAACGAATCGGAACTCAAGATCCGCAAACAGGCCCAAATGTCGCCTTACCAGCTGGACCTTGAAAAGGAACCCGGACTCCAAAAACTCAAGGAACTGTTCCAGGCCGAACTGATTTACAGCCACAAGAGTAACCGCACCATGGCCCCGCAGCAAGCCGAAGGCTGCGACGTGGACAGCGACGAAAACTAAGCCCCTTTTTACTATATTACCGCTAAAACAACGAGGAAAATACTATGGATATGAGCAAAATGTTGCGTGACCTTCAGAAAATGCAGAGCAAGATGATGAAGGCCCAGAGCGACCTCAAGGCACAAAGTTTCGAAGCCGAAGCCGGCGGCGGAATGGTGAAGGTCGCCATGAACGGTAAGGGTGTCGTCACCATGATCAAGATCAACCCCGATGCCGTTGACAAGGACGACGTGGAAGCTCTCGAAGACCTGCTCATGGCCGCCATCAACGCAGCCGTCAAGAAGAAAGACGAAGCTACCCAGGAAAGCATCAGCGGCATTACCGGCGGCATGAAAATCCCCGGCCTGATGTAATTTCGGAATTGACACATTATTTTCAAAAAGATGCCTGCACAAACGGGCATCTTTTTAATTTGTAATTTCGTCCTGCAATAAATGCAATTCATCACCTAAAAGCCCCTGTCGCCCTTTTATATAGTGCAAGATTTTTTATATTTGTTGCGCAAAAAAGTGTATATAGGAGTAAGAATGCCCAGGCATTTAGCAGCATTATCGGCTATGGCATTGAGCCTCGTAGCCCCGCAATGGGCGGGTGCTACAACCTACACGCGCGACGAAGCCGTCAAAATAGCCCTTGAAAAGTCCTCGGACGTCAAAACTGCCGAAGAAGAAGTCATTTCGGCAAATTCCCAAGTAGATGCCGGTTACGGCAACGCCCTCCCGTCAATTGACCTTGACGCTACCATCACCCGTATTTTCGGTCTCGATGACGTCAAAAATAAAAAGCCCGTATACAACGCGCTGAACAACACGGTAGCTGAAGATGGTAGTGACCCGTCCGTCTATGACTACGTGAACGCAGGCGCCATCGACGGCCTTATTTACGGCATGTCCAAGCAGGGTTACCGCTGGCAATCTTCTGTGGGACTTACCGCGACCCAGATTCTTTACGCCCAGGGTAAGGTGGGTACCGGCATCGAAATCGCCAAGGCCTATAAGCACGTCAAGGAAGTCAACCTTGAAAACACGAAGGCAAACGTCCGCTACGACGTGGAAAACGCATTCGACCAGCTCATTTTCCTGGATTCATCAATCGTTATCCTGTACCAGTCCAAGGACATGCTTCAGGAAAACCTGAATTTCGTGGAACAGGGTCTCAAGAGCGGCATGATGACCGAACTCGACTTGATTCGCATACAGCTCAAGATGGACCAGCTGACCTCCCAAATCAACAGCACCGAAAAGAAGCGCGTGCTTGCCCGCAATGCCCTACTTAACACCATGGGCCTTGAATGGGATTCCGAAGTCAAGTTCCAGGGGGACCTCCGCGATCCATTGCAGGGCTACGCCTACCCCGATACCACCATGGCGAATGTGAAAAAGCGCCGCAAGGAACTGGTGATGCTCGAAGCAAGCGAAGAAATGCTCCAGAAGAATGTTTCTATCGAAGAAGGTGGCTACAAGCCGACGGTCGTACTCGTGGGTGGCCTCAAGTATGGCAACAACAAGAACCACTTCTACCAGTGGGACGCTCCGGATTGGGACGAAAACATCAGCAAGTACATCGCCTTGAACCTCAAGCTGAACCTCTTCAACGGCATGAAAACCAAGGAAGCGGTCGTTCAGGCAAAGTCCGACTTGCGTAGCACCCAAATCAAGAAAGAAACCGCCGAACGCGGCTTCCGCATGCAGATCGAGTCTTGCGCCAACACGCTCGAAGATGCAAATTCCCAACTTGAAATTGCCAAGCGCCAAATCGACCTGGCTCAAAAGAATTACGACCTGACCAACGACAGTTACAAGCTCGGAAGAGAAACCCAGCTGAACCTTCTCACTGCAGAAAACGACCTTCGTACAGCGAAGATCGGCTACATGCAAGCTATCGTGAATTGGAACCAGGCTTACAACGCCCTCCTTCAGGCCACCGGTGAATATTAATAAGAGAGACGAGGAAAGAAATGAACAAGACAGTTAAAACCCTCCTGACAATCGCTGTCGCATCGCTGATGCTTGTCGCCTGCGACAAGAAAGAAGAAAATGCCGAAAAGAAGGCATCGACTATCGAAGAAATCCAGAAAGAAAAAGGCAAACCCGCCCGCGTAGTCAAGGCTGCCACCTCGAAACTTACCGACGTGCGTAAGTTCAGCGGCACCATCCAGGGTATCAACCAGAACAGCGCCATCTGCAAGATGGGCGACCCGATTGCTAAAATCAACGTGCAGGTGGGATCCTCCGTCCAGAAAGACCAGGTAATCGCCGAATACCTGTTCACGGGCGACAACACCCAGTACCAGGAAGCACAAGAAAAGATTGCCGTTCTTGAAAAAGCAACTGAACGCATGCGTGAACTCCATGCCAAGGGCGGCATTAGCCAGCAGGACATGGATAGCCAGGAAATGCAACTCAAGGTCGCAAAGATGGGACTTGAAACCGCCCGCCGCGCTACCTTGATTCTCGCTCCTGAAGCCGGCGTGGTGACCGAAATCAAGTTCAAGGTTGGCCAGACTCCGGGACAGGGCGCTCAGTTTGCAACCATTGCAAAGCTCAACAAGGTTATCTTGAAGTTGAACATCACCAGCAAGGACATCGGATTCTTCAAGAAGGGGGCATCTGCCAAAGTCACTGTCGCCGACGAAACGTTCACGGGTAAGGTGACTCTGATTCCGCTCGCAGCGGACCCGACAACCCACTTCTTCCCGGTTGAAATTACGTTCGACAACAAGGCCAAGAAGCTCCTGCCCGGCATGTACGTGACCGCAGAACTCGACGCCCGCCAGGTGGAAGGCATCGTGGTTCCTGCCGAAGCAATCGTTTACCGCAACGGCATTAACGTCATCTGGACTGTCGATGCCGAAGGCAAGGCCCTCCGCAAGATCGTGAAGCTTGGCGTGCAAACCAAGAACGATGTGCAGATTACAGAAGGTCTTGAAGGTGGCGAAACCGTGATTGTCGAAGGCCAGTCCAAGATGAACGACGGCGACAAAGTGCTGATCGTTGAATAGGAGATGATTCTGAATGATTAAGGCCAGTATCTATAAACCGATAACCATGCTCATGGTCATTTTGACCGTGGTGGTTTTCGGTCTCTACACCTACAGCATGATGGTGGTGGACCTGATGCCGAAATTCGACGTCCCCGTGGTCACCGGTACCATCATCTATCCGGGTGCAAACCCCGAAGAAATCGAAACGACCATCATCAAGCCTATCGAAGAACAGGTGGAACTGGTGGACGGTATCGACTACGTGCAGTCGATATGCCTTGAAAACTACGGTATCGTGGTCGCCATGTTCAACATGGGTATCAACGTGGACGTGGCAGCAAACGACGTGCGTTCCAAGATTGAACTTGCCGCAGCCGACTTCCCGGATGCCGTGCAGGCCCCGATTATTTCGAAGGTGGACATTAACGGTGCCGCCATCATGTCCATTTCGTTTACCGGACCGCTCAACTCCACGGAACTCCGCCAGAAGGTGGAAGACGAAATCGAACCGCTGTTCACCTCTGTTCCGGGCGTGGCAAGCGTTGACCTTTTCGGTGGTACCACTCGCCAGATTTCCATTGAACTTGACAAGGACAAAATGATTGACCGCAATGTAGACATTGCGACCATCATGGGAGTTTTCGGACAAGCTAACGTCAACAACCCGATTGGTGAAGTCATCGGCAAGCACAAGAATACGACCGTGCGTACCGCAGGTAAGTTCACCAGCCTCGATGAAATGCGCGACCTGGATATTCCGACCCAAACAGGCGTGATCAAGCTTTCTGAAATCGCCGACGTCAAGGACACGATTGAATCGATTACTTCTGCTTCTCGCTTCAACGGAACGAACTCTGTTTCACTCGATATCAAGAAGCGTTCCGACGCTAACGTGGTTGAAGTTTCAAGAGGCGTGCTCAAGCGCATGGCCCAGATTCAGCAAACACTCCCCGAAGGATTCGAACTTCACCTGGTTTACGACAAGTCCGAAGCCGTGAACGAAGCTGTCGATAACGTGATTCAGAATATCGTTATCGCAATCGGCCTTACGGCTGGACTTTTGCTCTTGTTCCTCGGCAAGTTCTCGACCATGTTCATTGCGGCCCTTACGATGCCGATTTCCGTGATTGGTGCATTTACCCTTATGTATTTTGCGGGCTTTGGCATCAACATGATGTCGCTCATGGCTCTGTCGAGTTCCGTGGGTCTGTTGGTGACGAACTCTATCGTGGTGCTTGAAAACATTAACGAAAAATTAAAACTTGGACTTGACCCGAAAGAAGCTGCTTACCGAGGCACCAGTGAAATCATGGTCGCCATCATGGCTTCGACACTCACCAACGTTTGCGTGTTCGTGCCGATTGCCTTCATGAAGTCCATTGCCGGTATCTTCTTTAGAACGTTCGGTCTGACCATGGTGTTTGCAACCTTCGTGTCGCTCTTGGTGACTTTCACCTTGACACCGCTCATGGCAGCCTACTTGTTCAAAGGCAAGAAGAAAGACGAAAACGGAAACATTATCGAAGAAAAGCCCTCGATTCTTGACCGAATTTTGTCCCTTTTCCCTAAGGCCCTGAATGGGATTCGCTTTGTATACCTCAAGACCCTTTCGTTCTGCCTTTCTGTTCCGGGTGTTATATTCCAAGTCGTTGCACTTGGCGCAGGAATTTTCTTTGTGGGTGTTCTTGCGAAGAACTTCTTGACCGTCGAAGTGATGCCGAAACAGGACCAGGGCATGATTTCGGTGAAGCTCGAAATGCCTGTGGGTACTAACATCGAAACCACCGACAGCATAGCACGTATTATCGAAGAGCGAGTCAAGGGTGTTCCCGAAATTGTGCACTACAGCATGAACGTGGGTGGTTCTGACGGTTTTACGACCGTAAACCAGGCTACCATGCGTGTAAAGCTCTTGAAGGACTGGGAAGGCCGTACTCGTAGTACCGACCAAATCGTCGATTCGCTACGCCCTTACCTTGCAAATATTCCTGATGCATTTATTTCGATCAAGTCTACTTCCGCTTCTGAAATGCAGAACAACTCCGCTGGCGACGTGGTGCTCGAAGTGAGCGGTCTGCATGCAGACTCCGTGGTGAAGGCTTCCGAAATCGTGATGGATAAAATCAAGGAAACCATCGAAGGTGTCGTCGACGTGAAGATGAGCTACGAAGCGGGTAAGCCCGAAATTCGACTTCTCCCGAACCGTCAGGCTCTCGCCGATTATGGCATTACGCTCAAGACAGCCGCCAACTACAACTACATTGCAGTGAGCGGTTATGAAGCAGGCCAGTACACCGACGACGGCGAAGAATACGATGTCTATGTGCGTATGATGGAAAAAGACCGTCAGAGCCACGTAGACATCGAAAACCTCCCGATTTTGACCCCCAAGGGTTATGTGAACGCTAACGAACTCTTCTTTATCGAAGACGGTGCAGGCCCGACCCGTATTGACCGTAAGCGCAAGATGAGACGTGTTGACGTTTCGATGAACTTGTTGCCTGGACACACGACTGGTGAAATCATGGGCAAGGTCGGAGCGCTCGCCGCAGAAATGAAGGACCAAGTTCCCGAAGGAATTTCGTTCGGCTTTGGCGGTAACGCAGACATGCAGAATGACATGGTGGACGAATTCAAGACGGCTATCTTGATGGCTATCATCCTCACCTACATTTTGCTGATTGCATTGCTCGAAAGCTTTGCCCAGCCGTTCATTATTATGACGACAATCCCGATGGGTGCTATAGGCGTGATTCTTTCCCTTATCGTTACCGGCAAGGCACTTTCGATGATTGCCTTGATGGCTATCGTGATGCTTATCGGTGTGGTGGTGAACAACGCTATTCTATTGCTTGACGAAGCAAACCGACTGCTACGAAGTGGCGCGATGGGCAGACGATCTGCCATTATGACCGCAGGCGAAACCAAGTTCCAGCCGATTGTACTTGCAACGTTTGCATCTGTGGTGGCTCAGCTTCCGCTTGCGTTCGCTCTCGGTGGTAACGTGGCTGCTATGACCCAGCCGATGGGTATTGCCTCTGTGGGTGGTTTGATTGTGTCTGCAATCCTTACCATGTACCTGGTGCCGACCTTCTTCTGGCTCCCGAACGCCATCTTCCACAAGGCGAAAAAGAAAGCCGGAAACATCAAGAAGAATTTACAGCGCCACAAGGCATAAGATTTAGACAATAGAGAGAGAAGTAAGTCTCGGTCGCACGACCGGGACTTTTTGTTTTTTTTGCAATCACGTGTTTGCACGCTTGAGCGGGAATGTTTTTTATTTTCGCGGTATGGAACCTTTACTTTCTACGAAATGGTGTCGCGAGCACAATGTCGCCTTACTCGGCTACTTGAGCGACTCGCATCAGCCCTTCCCTATTGCAGTCACGGATGACAGCGACGATTTCTTGTTGCAGAAGGTGCGAACGGAGCTTGGCGAGCCTATACAAGCCTGCATCAGGAGCAAGGCCGAAATTCACCAGATTCTTAGCCAGAATACGGACGGCCTAGAAGAGGTTCTTTTGAAGCCCGAGAATGCGCAAAACGCCTCTTGGGAATCCGAACCGATCGTGAATTTGGTCGACAACCTGATAGAGCAGGCCATTGATTTCAAAGCCTCCGATATTCATCTGGAACCCTCCACGGAATCCTTACGAGTACGCTTAAGGCAAGACGGTTTACTGAAAGACCATAAAAGTTTGCCCTTGTGGATTCAAGAACCCATTCTGGTACGACTGAAGATTCTCGCCGACATTGACATTACAGACAAAAGAATTCCCCACGACGGGTCATTCACATTTAACGGCTTTAGGCACAGCGCCAACATTCGTGTGAGCACGCTCCCCGTACAAGGGGGCGAAAAATGCGTTCTTCGAATCCTCCCGACTTCGAGCCATCAAGCACCTAAGTTATCGGCATTGCATTTAAGTCCGGCCAGCGAAGCGTTCTTGAAGAACGTTTTCAACAGTCCGCAGGGATTGTTCTTGGTAACAGGTCCAACAGGCTCCGGAAAGACCACCACGCTCCATGCCGGTTTGCAAGAGATCTTGCACAAGCAGGTGAATGTGACAACGATTGAAGACCCGGTAGAATACCCACTGGATGGTGCCGCCCAGGTGCAGGTGAACGAAAAATGCGGATTCACCTTTGCCGTAGCGCTCCGGGCCATATTGCGCCAGGACCCCGACGTGATCATGGTAGGGGAAATCCGCGACAAGGAAACGGCGCAAATCGCCCTCCGCGCTGCGCAAACCGGTCACTTGGTCGTCTCAACGCTTCACACGAATTCAGCCAAGGCCGGTTTCACCCGCCTCAAAGACTTGGGCGTTTCGCAAACGGCCCTGCAGGAATCACTTCTGGGCGTTATGGCGCAGCGCCTTTTGCGGTGCCGTCCGGCCCAAGGACTTCCTTATTCGGGTCGGAGGGCGGTTGTAGAAATCCTCAAGCCCGACGGAACTTATGTTGACGGGACACTCCGGGAAAACGCCTTGAAGCTAGTTGAAGACGGTTTCACCGACCAAGAAGAAATCCAACGTGTAATTGGCCCTACTCCCTAACCACAGCCCACTTCCTACAGTCTACTTCCTACTGTCTACTATTTTACTATATTCTCGGCCATGAAGATTTCCGACCGTGCATTGGGTTACATTTCACTGATAGCGTTGTTTGGGCTATTTGCCATCATCGCCTATTCTATGTGGGATGCCCATCACGAGGCCACCACCATTATCCAGGTCGATTTCGATGAACTGGGCTCCCTGCAGCCCGAAGACCAGGTAGTGATTCGCGGATACACCGTCGGAACCATCGGCAAAGTCCAATGGCTTGGCGACCGCGCCCGCGTAGAAATCAAGTTCAACCAGCCCATCGTAATTCGCGAAGGCACCCAGTTCAACAACACCAATTACGCCATCATGGGCCAGCGCAGGCTGGAAATCATTCCTTCCAAGACGGGAAAGGTTCTCCCCGACAGCTACATCCATCAGGGTCACTTTGAACCGGGTATTGCCGAAGTTTTGCGCTACATCGAAAACGTGAACGACCAGGTGGAAACCATTCGCCAGATTATCTACCTGGTGACCAACGGAGACTCGGCACACCGTTCCGCCAGCGACCTCGTGGAATACGTCCTCAAGAACGTCGAAGTCACCCTCAGCAATACGGAACGTGCGCTCCAGACTTTACAGCCCGCCCTGAACAATCTCTTTGCCCAGGCCGATGTGGCCAGCAAGAATCTACTCGTGATTACCAAGCAGGCCGATTCCGCCATAGTCACGGTTACCAACACCGTCAACGAAAAATTGGAACTGGCCGAAAACGCCATGCAGAGAATTTCTGAAGGGGCCGAAAAGACCAACGACATTATCAACAGCATCGAAGCAGATCCCTTCTACAGCAAGATCCTTTATTCTTCTGAAACGGTGGACAAGGTGAACGAACTGGTCACCAAGCTCAACGAAATCGTGCGAGCCATCGACACAAAGGGCATCAAGATGCTTGACGAAAACGGCAATCCGGTCAAGCCCTTCGCTTGGAAGAACCTGAACCTTGTCGGAAAGACCGCCCGAGAAAAAGCTCGCGAACGCGCCGAAAAAGCCAACGTCAATAAAGCCCAGAGCGAGTAAGCCATGGACTTAAGCAACCTTCCCAAAATGGGACCGAAAAGCCTTGAGGCTCTCAAGTCTACAGGCATCGTTTCGCTTTCGGATTTTCTGTACAATATTCCGCGCACCTACCTGGACCAGACCAAGGTCAGTTCTATCGGAAACTTGCATGTAGGTGAACGAGCCGTCGTTATCGGTAAGATCATTCGTGGAGGCATCATTCGCGGCCGAGGCAGCCGTTTTGTAGCGACCCTTGCCGACGGAACGGGTGAAATCACCCTGACATTCTTTAAGGGAGCCTCGTACCAGAGCAGACGCCTGCAGCCGGGTTCGCGCTGGCTTGCCACAGGAGTCGTAGGCGAATATCGCGGGCTCCAGATGACGCACCCCGACATGCAGCCCATGGACGAAGACGAACAGTTCAGCGGCCAAATTCTGCCGGTATATTCCATGACCGAAGCAATGGTCAAGGCCCGCATTACGCAGAAGGCGTTACGCAACTGGTATAGCGTCATCTTTCATTTTCCGGCTCTGACGATTTCAGGAATTTGCCCCAAGGAACTGACAGACTATTTGCATTTTAACGCGGTGCTGAACAACCTGCGCGTTCTGCACAAGCCCGCCGATTTTGAATCCATTCGCAAGTCCAAGCGAGAACTAAAAGTTTTGGAGCTGCTCCCCTTCTGCCTGCGCATGGTGAAGCGGCGCGAGAACCAGAAGGTTCGCGGGCACGAAAGGCAAATTGACTTGGGCCAGGTCATGCTCGCCAAGTCGAGGCTTCCCTTTAATTTAACGGGCGGGCAGGACGCGGCGCTGAACCGCATCATCGACGGTCTGAACGGCAAGAAGCAATTCCACGCCTTACTGCAAGGTGACGTAGGCTGCGGCAAGACGGTGGTCGCCCTGCTCGCCATGCTGGCCGTATGCGGCGCTGGCGAGCAATGCGCATTGATGGTGCCGACCGACATCTTGGCACGCCAGCATTTTAAGCAGATGAAACCCTTCTTTGAGGCAGCAGGAATGCGCATTCAACTTTTAGTTGGGGCGACCCCCGCCGCCGAAAAACGCCAAATTCTGGGCGAACTCCAGATGGGACTTTGCCAAGCCGTGATTGGCACTCATGCGCTTTTCTCGAAGGATGTAACTTTTGCGAAGCTCGGCTTCGTCATTATCGATGAACAGCACCGCTTTGGCGTGAACCAGCGCGAAGCATTACTTTCGAAAGGCGAATACCCTGACATGCTCGTCATGAGCGCCACGCCGATTCCCCGAAGCCTCGCCATGACCTTATACGGCGACTTGCAAGTCATTTCGATCAAGGAAAAACCTGCAGGCCGAAAGCCCGTGAAGACTCGCCTCGTCAGCCCCGACAAGCGTAACGACATGAAGAAATTCATCTGCAGCGAGGCGAAGGGCGGAAATCTTTGCTACTGGATTGTAAGCCGCGTCGGTAGCGACGACGAAGGCAATTCCCGCAGCGTCGAAGATGTGGTGAACGAATTGCGCGCTTTTGATTCCAGCGTTGTCGTGGAAGGCATTCACGGCCAAATGGACGAAGAAGAACGCGATGGCATTTTAAAGAGATTCGCCGCCGGAGAAGTCCATATTCTTGTCGCAACGACGGTGATTGAAGTCGGCGTGAACGTCCCCGAAGCAAACATCATGGCGATCGACCAGCCCGACCGTTTCGGGCTGGCGCAGCTGCACCAGTTGCGTGGACGCGTGGGTCGCGGCGATGTGCAGGCCTGGTGTTTCTTGATGATGCCCGATGGCGAAGCTGCCGCAAATTCACTGGAACGCCTGACTCAATTCAGCCACACCGACGACGGTTTCGAAATCGCAGAACTCGACTTGCAGACTCGCGGCGCCGGCAACCTGGAAGGCAACGAACAGAGCGGCAGCTGGGTATTCCGCTGGTTCGACTGGATTGCCGACCAGGAACTCATCGCACAAACCCTGCAAATGGCCGAAGCCATCTTAAAAGACAAGGACTCCTTCGATGAAGAAGCCCGTGAAAGAATCCAGCTGTGGTATAGCGAAAAGAAATCCGCCAACGAAGACGGCGTTCACTAATTTACTCTAGCATCGGGGCCACCGTCAAAATGACAAGCCCGATCAAGACCACGTTCAAGAAGAAAAAGGAACGGCGGACAATTTTATAGAACAGCGGCAACCAGTGAAACACATGGTCGCTAGGCTGCACCAGTTCCTTGAAACCGAGAAATACGCTGATAGCGCCCGTGACAATCATCATCATGGCGCCCACGAAATAGCCCTCGTTCCACACGGCAACCGTAAGGATCGTTCCCATGAGCATGGCGATTACACCAACGGCAGCTTCGATGCGCAGAATCAATTTGTTCAATTTTTCTTTATTCAAGGTTTTCCTCAGCTGTAGAGTTGCAAATATAAAAATTAATCCGGGCCGTAAATTACAATGTTGATACCGATTTGCTACCGTAATAACAACGGAAGTAAAACATAATAACGATTTTTTTACAGTGTTTCTAATTTTGGGTCGCCTCAATTAGGAAACCCTATGAAAGCCCACAAAATATTCGTGATTACGGGAGCAATCGCAGCCAATGTTATGGCCGGCGGTTTAAATACCAACACCAACCAGTCCATCGCCTACCAGCGAAACGTAGCACGCTACGCAACGACAGAAAACGATGCGCCCTATTTCAACCCTGCTGGGACCGCATTCATGAAAGACGGCTGGCACTTATCCCTGAATTCCCAGGCATTCTGGCAAAGCCGCAGCACCGTTACAGAAAGCCCGCTTTTCGATGGCGACGGCGAAAAGAAGTTTGAAGGCAAAGCCCAGATTCCCGCCATGCCCAGCATTCTCGCCACATGGCACCGCGGCAAGCTGGCCATTTCCGGCTATTTTGGCATTCTAGGCGGAGGCGGAAAACTGAACTACACTAAGGGCATTCCCTCCTTCGAAGCAGCAATTGCGCAGATTCCGGGACTGTTGTCCCAAAGCGGGCTCGAAACCTCTGCATACGATGTTGACCTTTCCCTTAAGGGAGCCTCGTACGTGTACGGCATCGGACTAGGCGCCGCCTACCAAATCAACGACATGTTCTCGGCCTACTTGGGCGCCAAATTCTGCTACGCCACCAACCATTACGAAGGCAAGCTCAAGAACGTGCAGCTCAACCCGAAAAATGCACAACTAGGATTGAATGGCGATATGGTCAAGGCCGCCGCCACATTCAACGCCATCTCTGACGGCTTGGCGGAAAAAGCAGAACAAGCCGCAGGGGCCGCCAAGCAATATGCCGCAGCCGGCGACATGCAAACTGCAGCCCAATACGAGGCCCAAGCAAAAGAACTCACCATCAAGTCCAAGACCTTCGAAAGCGTTGCAGAACAGGTCTCCGACCGAGAACTTGACGTGACTCAAACCGGCTGGGGAATCACACCCATCGCAGGCATTGCGTTCAAATACAAGCGCTTGACCGCAGGCATCAAGCTAGAATACAACACCTCTATCGAAATGGAAAACGACACCAAGGTTAACGAAGTCGGCCTTTCCAACTTCGATGACGGCGTCAAAGCCCACAGCGACATTCCCGCCTCGGTTTATATGGGCGTCACCTACGCTGTCCTAGACAATTTCCGCGTCAGCGCCGGATACGGCCACTGGTTTGACTGGTACGCCGATCTGCCCGGCAACCAAGAAGAGCACGCCGATGGAACCGACGAATACTTGGCAGGCATGGAATTTGACTTCCTTTCCCGCTGGACAGTTAGCGGCGGCGTGCAGTATTCCAGATACCATCTGGATGACGACTACCTGAGCGACATGAACATCATGCTGGACAATGTCACCCTCGGCGGCGGCTTCGCCTTCCGCGCCACAGACTGGGTCAAGTTCAACGTCGGCTATTTCCACACCATTTATCAGGACTGGACCGAAAAAGAATCCTACGGCAAGAACACCTACAAGCGCACAAGCCGCGGCATCGGCATCGGCGCCGACCTGGATTTCTAACCCGCTCCGTAAAACTTAATGAAAAGGAGAAGGCTCCCGCGTCTTGCGGGAGCCTTCATTAAAGGGGCAGTTGTAAGCCGGGTTTTGTTCCTTCTTGCGAAGGCGATGGCCATCTCTCTGGACGAATCGTTACCGACCGCCTCAAGCAACCTACCCGAATTCCAGCTGGTGCGGGCCGCCCCAGGTTCACTTGCGTGAACGGAATTCTGCTTGGTCTTGCACCGGATGAGGTTTACCGTGCCACTCCTGTCACCAGGAGCGCGGTGAGCTCTTACCTCGCCATTTCACCCTTACCTGCCTTGCGGCCGGCGGTTTACTTTCTGTTGCACTTTCTGTCGTGTTTCCACGCCTGGACGTTATCCAGCATCCTGCCCTGCGGTGCCCGGACTTTCCTCCAGCATTGCTGCCGGCGGCCATCCGCCACCCCACCCCAAATATAGAAAAACGCCCTTTGAAATGAAAGGGCGCTTTGGAAAGTTTAGAAATTGTCGTTTTTTAGCGAGAAATGCCGAATCGGATGGCTCGTTCACCCTTCACGCGAAGCACATACACACCGCGTTCAAGGCCTGCAAGTTCCACGGTTTCACCCGCAGAAACCACGCCATTCTTCACCATACGGCCACGCAAATCCGTCACGGCGTAAGCGAGATTGCTACCCTTCGACACCGTAAAGCTCAGGTTGCCTTCACCCATTCTGAGTGCCGAGGGCTTGACCAAGGCAAGCACGATGCGTTCGGCAGGCTTCTGAGTCAGGCCATAAAGGAAGGTGAATACCTTTTCCTGCACCTTTACGTCGTAGTCTTCGTAGTCGTAGAATTCGTGAGGCTGGCCATCCACGAAATAGGTTTCGTGTTCCACATTGTTTGCCGTAAGCACGGAGTCAATCACGTAGCTACCGTAAAGAGTCGGAGTCGCCACGTGGAATGCAAGCGCGCCAACCGATGCCGCAGCCGCAGGCATCAAGTTTTCAAGAACGGCGGCAATGTTACTCAGCGGGCGTCCTGTCTTCCAGACGACCGTACTGTCGGCTTTACCATGAACCAAGAGAACCGGCTTTTTCACGTCTTCGATAATTTTCGGATCATGCACAGCGCCCCACAAGGCTGCCACGGCATTGGCCTGGGAATAGGCACCCGCAACGCCATAAGCATCGAGACCACCCAAATCCGGGGACTTCTTGGCGGCTTCAGGAATTTCAGATTCCTTGTCCATGTAGATATTTTCGAGCGAAAGAATGGCGCCGGCACTATTGCCGATCAAGTAAATACGACCCGGATCAATGCCCAATTCATCGGCATGGGCTCTCACGTAACGAACCGCCGCACGGACGTCCTGAATTCCGCGATAAACCGTTCTCGAAAAGTCAAGGCTATCGATGGTCAGGGCCTTATCCTTGATAACGGCCGTAATGCCCAAGCGATACTGCACCGCTGCAGTCACGTAACCACGAGCCGCCAGGGAATCGCAATAGGTAACCGTATGCTGGTCGGTATCGTCCTTTGCACCGGCTGCAAACGCACCGCCATGCATCACCAACACCACCGGGCGATTCTTTTCGGTATCGTTTTTCGGCTTATAAATATCCATCTTCAAGTCGACTTCGGTCAAGTCGATTTCGTTGTCGTAAAGGTAGACCGGCATGCCATCGTTCAAAGCGGCATACGTAATGAGCGCCGTCGAAATGGAATTGAGGGTTTTAAGGTGTTTGACCTTTGATGCATAGGTGACGTTCTTCTTGACTTCGACGTCAAACATGCGGTCTTTGTAACGTTCAGCGGCGCCGGCAAAGGCTACCGCGCAGGCTAAGAAAAGGGCAATTTTCTTCATATAATCTCCTTACGCACAAAATATAGCTAAAGGAGATAATTTTGTCTGCAAAGGGCCTTTTAAGTATTAGGCTTGTTTTCGGAGGCTTTCTTGGCTTCCAGTTCCTTTTGCCTACGCAGGATCTGTTCGCGGGCAAGTTCGGCCTTCGTCTTCTTTTCTGCAAACAAGTTATCCAAGGCAGACACGGCCTTGCCGTCGGCATCCTTGGCACGGGAATTGAAGAATACGGCCAGCAGGAAAAAGACTACCAGATAGCAAGCCACCGCCGACAAAAGCGCCACGATTTCGGAACCCGAGGCCGCCTCTACCTTGAGGTAGAGGACAATCGACAGCGGGATTGCAAGCATGAACAGGAAAGCCGGGAGTTTTTCTTTCATGACCGCTAAAGTAGAAAATTACTGGGCTCCGCTTTGCTTCTTGACTCTTAAAGCAAGCTCTGCATCAGCGGAATCAGCCGTATACTTGTAGTCGGGCTTGTAGCCGCGAGCATCGGTAATGAAATCTTCGCCGCCGGCGGTATGCCAGTTGGATTCCATGTCGGCAAAGCCCACCGTAGAATCCACCGGAGCACCGTCATCGTAATACCAGCGGTATAGCGTCACGGGCATTTCGTTATTGAAGATGTTCTTTTCTATCAGGCAGGTAGCGGAATCTGAACATACCACACCCGACAAATCTAAAGAGTAGAAGAAGTTGTTGTAGGCATGAAGTTTGCCTCCATGTGCAAGAATTCCGTCGCGAGAGAGCCCCTCGAAGTAATTGTGATGCATCGTCAAGCTTTGGGCTGTATCCATAATGATATCGCCGGCAAGTCCGAACAGCACACCCGTCTGAGCATTTTCAAAACGAGACCAAGAAATCGTGACATTATGCGAGCAGCGCTTCACATCGAATTCCACCAGCGGGTATTCCTCGAAGGTGCAATGGTCCACCCACACATGATGCGTACGGTTATGGATCGAAAGGGCGCGGCGAGATGTCGTATCTTGCGCTGTAATAGACGGCGCCGTAAAGGTCAGATTTTCAAAGATCAAGTTGCTTGAAGCATCGGTAAGCACACCCATGCCCGAAATGCGGATATCGCGACCGCGGCCATCGAATGTCTTGTCGGACTTCAAACGGAGCGGAGCCTGCAGGTTATAAGTGCCATCTTTTTCGAACAGCACCCATACCGGGCCTTCCTTATAGGCACATTCACGGAGCGACCCCGGTGCAATCACCGCCGTCGTTGACGCAGAATCCGTACTGGTCGTGTCTTCGACAATAATGTAGTCTTCGGTTGTGGTCACAATACAGACTTCGCCCTTCTGCTTGCTGATATTGCCCGCAGAATCGGTAACGCCCGCAGCACCGAGCACGCCTACAGCATAGCCGTCGGCCAACTTAATCAAGGCATCGTGTTCGTTCCAGTCGGCATCGGGATATTCACTTGCTGCCGTTTCCTTAGGCTTGACCACATTAATGCTTGAAGTGGAATCAGAGCAGTCTACATACAAGGTATCGCCCGTCGTCGACTGCACCTTGGCCGAATAAACCTCTTGCGGGTCGCCGATTTGCACGTCAAAATCGCCCACCGGGAGCGAGTCAATCACAAAGTGACCCGTGCTGTCCGGAATCACGTAGCGGTCAAGGCCCGCAATACGGACCACCGGCATCGAATCACCGAGCATCACGTAGCCTTCGATCGAAGAAAGTTCACCGAGCTTGACCGTATCGATTTTAGCGGCCGACTTTTTCTCCAAGTCTACGCTGCGGATAGCGCCTGTTGCCACTGTTCCATCGACATGGCGAGCCTCCACCATGTAAGAACCCGGTTCCATCGGAATCTTGACAAAGCCCGAATCATTCGTTTCGAGCCAAGGCACCACGCGGTTGCCTTCGGGTAAAAAACCTTCCGGGAGCGCACGCACACGGCTATAAGCGGCTGGCTTACCGCTTGCCAACTGAATCTGCAACGCAATCGTCGATTCGGCTTCGGTACCGCCCGCGACATCGCGACGTTCAGAGCAGCCCACAAAGCTACTGCAAAGCATTCCCGCCACCACGGGAGCCAGAACTGCATATAAAGATTTTCTCTTAAGCATTGTCCGCACCCCCTTCGGCATTTTCACCAGCGATATCATCACCGGCAACTTCTAATTCGTCGCCGTTCGTCATTTCCATACCGCGAATACGGCGCTTGCGACCGCGGCGCTGCGGAGGCGGATACGGGTCCGAAAGCGGAAACAGCTGCATGCCGAGCTGGAATACCCGATTGGGCTTTGCGCACTGCCCCACCTTCGCCAAGACTTCGCGCCTAAAGCGGCGCACCATCTCGACCAGTTCCTTGTAAGTCGGCTCATCACAAGCAAAGGCCAGCGTCGACAAATTGCGTTCGCTGCGGTCAAAGCGGTCCATGGCGTCTTGCGCCACATTCAAGTTCTGCTGGATGTAAGAGTTGACCGCCGTACTGAACGACTCCGAACCGCTCGAAATCAGGCCCTGCGTCTGTTCGTAAAATCCTGTTGCCTCGTTCTTCTTGATCATCGAGAGGCGTTCCAGCAGCGCAATCGAAGACTTAACCTGCGAGGCCGTAATCGGCGGACGCACCATCAAGCCGAGTGCCGCGTCATCACCCACATACGGATAAAAAGTCACCAGTTCACGAATCACCGCATGGTACCAGTGGTCAAAGTATTCGAACTGGTCCTTGGCCACATTTTCGACCTTGCATTCCTTGGTGGCCACCAGCTTTTCCAGGTACTGACGGCTTTCGGAATGGTTCTTCGCCTGGTTGAACGCCACCATGTCGGCAAAGTAGGCCTTTTCGCGGTCATCATTGCAAAAGATATCGGCAAACACCGAAACCAGACGGCTGGTCAAGTTGCGCTTGCCCTGCAGAATCTTGTTGAACATCGACGCATCGAACCCGGCACGGTCGGCAATATAGCGATGGCTAAAACGCCAATCGCCCTTATGGCGCTCTTCATAGGCGTCACGCAAGAATTCGCGGTAGTTCAAGTATTCAAAAAGATTCACCATATTAAAAATCCATAAAAAAAACCGAGCGCAAATTGCTCCCGGTTATCAATATAATAAATATTTCGCCAAAAAGTCTACATTTTGACAAAAATTTATGTCCACACTTTTCGGGGTGTGATAAAAACTACTTTTTCGGCTTCGAAACCACGGGGCGAATGCGCTTACCGCAAAGCGTCACCACGATTCCCGCCTGAGCAAACATGTAGTAGGCCGTGTCGCGGCTGTTGTTCAGCGTAGACTTCGGGTCATAATCGTCCTTGGTCACGAACACTTCGGCAACGCCCGAAAGGCTCACATCCAGGGCGCAGCGTTCGCACGGAAAACCAATCACATAGAGCTTGGATCCCGGAGGCACCTTGCCGCGGGCATAATGCAGCGCGTTGATTTCGGCATGCACCATGAACGGGTACTTGTTCGCTTCGAACTCGTGGTGGCTCAGCAGCTCGCCCGAATCGGCATCCAACAAATCATAAGCCAGCAACTGCTTTTCGCGGGTGTACGGCACCGTTTCGTCATCAAAGCCAGCCGGAGCGCCATTGTAGCCCGTGCTGATCACGCGACCGTCGGCACTCACCAGCACCGCCCCCATCTGGGTATTCTGGTCCTTAGAAAGGCGCGCCTGCGCGCACATCATCTGGGTATAGACTTCGTCACGAAGCTTGCTGCGAGATTGAGAATTGTTCATGTGGGACAATATAGATAGACGAGAGACGAAAGACGAGAGACGAAAGAAAAAAGTCTGCCGTTTCCAGCAGACTTTTTAAAATCGTCAATATGACAGGGTGCGATTACACAACCTTGGTCATACCGCTCATGCGTTCACGGAGCCAAGCACCAACTTCTTCAACCGGATGCTGACGGATGTTCTTGTTCACCTTGATGAGTTCTTCGTTATCCACAGCGGTGGTCTTGCCTTCGCCGTAGATAGCGCCGATGTCGTCCTTCTTCACTTCGTTCTTCATGAAGTCGGCGAGCAGAGGCACGCACTTGTTGGCGAACAGGTAGCAACCGTATTCGGCGGTGTCGCTGATTACGCGGTTCATTTCGTACAACTTCTTACGAGCGATGAGGTTGGCGATAAGCGGAGTTTCGTGGAGAGATTCGTAGTAGGCGCTCATCGGCTTGATGCCCACGGAGCACATGGTTTCGAAAGCGAGTTCCACACCGGCCTTGATCATGGCGGTCATGAGAACGCCGCGGTCGAAGTATTCCTGTTCGGTGATGACCTTGTCGGTAGCTTCGACCTTTTCGAATTCGAGCTCGCCCGTTTCGCCACGCCACTTGAGCAAATCCTTGTCGCCGGCTTCCCAGTCCACCATCATGGTGCTGGAGAACTTGCCAGAGATAATGTTGTCCTGGTGTTCGCAGTAGAGCGGCTTCATGATCTTCTTCATCTTTTCGGCGAGTTCCGTGGCGCGGATCTTGGCCGGGTTGGAGAGACGGTCCATCATGTTGGTGATGCCGCCGTGCTTCAGGGCTTCGGAAATGGTTTCCCAGCCGTACTGGAGCAGCTTGACCGCGTAAGCCGGTTCAACGCCGAAATCCTTCACCATCTTGTCGTAGCAGAGGATGGTGCCGGTCTGGAGCATACCGCAAAGGATGGTCTGTTCGCCCATGAGGTCGGACTTCACTTCGGCAACGAAAGAGCTTTCGAGAACGCCCGGACGGTCGGCATGGAGGCCAGCGGCGTAAGCCTTGGCGTAGTCCCAGCCCTTACCTTCGGGGTCGTTTTCCGGGTGCACGGCGATGAGGCAGGGCATACCGAAACCGCGAACGTATTCGCTACGGACTTCGGAACCCGGGCCCTTCGGGGCGACCATGATCACCGTGATGTCCTTGCGGATTTCCTGGCCTTCTTCCACGATGTTGAAGCCGTGGCTGTAAGAGAGGGCGGCGCCCTTCTTCATGAGCTTCATGATGGCCGGGATCACGTTGTGGTGCTGCTTGTCCGGTGTGAGGTTGCAAACGAGGTCTGCATCCGGAATCATTTCTTCGTAGGTACCGACCTTGAAGCCGTTTTCAGTAGCGTTCTTCCAGGACTGGCGCTTCTGTTCGATGGCTTCCTTGCGGAGCGTGTAAGAGACGTCGAGGCCGCTATCGCGCAGGTCAAGACCCTGATGGAGACCCTGGGCACCGCAACCGACGAACACGATCTTCTTACCCTTGAGGGCTTCAACACCACGGCTGAATTCAGAATGTTCCATGAAACGGCAGTGGCCAATTTCTTCGAGTTGGCGACGCATAGGGATAGAATTGAAATAATTCATTTTTTTGAACCTCTGTTAAATAAAATTGTTCCGAGGGCAAAGATAGCAAAGTAGACGGTAGGAAGTAGGAAGTAGACAGGAAAAAGATTGGTTTGAAGGGGGAAGAATTCCCCGAAAACCCAAAATCAAATAAATGGGTTCAAAATTCAGGGTAGGAATCAGTCCTTGATGCAACGGATAGAAAAAGCATCATTCATTTTACTGTAAAACGATAACATATAGTCGTTTTCGTAAGACAAACCCACATAGAAAGCATAGTCAGCTTCGTAATCATCGGAACTCCAAAAAACCGCAGATTCACCATCATCATTTTCAAAATTACCATAGCCATCCCTAGCTCCAACGGGCCGAGCATTAAACCCATAGGCATCCGTACCATTTCCGTTTTTATACCAGCCATTTTGAGACTTTAACATCTTACAAGCTATATTTCTACCTCCTACAGCATCATACAGGGTGCCCCACTCAATCTGCTTTGGCATGTGCCAGCCGCTAGGGCAAATGCCATGAACAGAATCCATAAAATACAGGCCACAGGACTTGCTGCCATAACCACAATGCAACGGTTTCTCACCTTCGGTAGTCCATCTCATTGAATCAATGGCCGCAGCCCATGTGTATAAGCGACCATACATTTCACAATAAAAAGCACTATCATTATAGCACCAACTTTTACCATTTACGCTTAAGTCTGAAGAATCATAGTAGTTCAGATTTTCAGCCATCCACCACTGACTACCTATTTTCACCGTCTTGTAAGTTTGACCATCACGATCGTCAAGCAAAGTTCCATATTCGCATTTGTCCTCAGTTTCTGTCTTGCACGGAATCGCTAAAGTCACTGAACTCGACGAAAACACATCCTTGCCCGCGAAACTGCTACTAGACTTCACATTTTGTTTGGACGAGCTAGACCCATTCGACTCCGCATTGTCGCTGCTAGAGATAGCGTCGTCATTACACTCCTCGCAGCGTAAATCGCTAGAATCGGTCAATTTTTTTGTTGAAGATGAACTTACTTGCCCTTCAGCGCTACTCAAGGTCGTAGGATCATCATCGCTCGGATTTGTGGAATTGCCACCTTCCCCGCTACACGCCGCCAAGAACGCAACCATGCACAACGCCACAAAAATCTTTTTCATAAAACCTCCGGGAATCCCCAACAACTTAATTTTTCCGGCGGAAATATAATTATTTTCACATACTCTGTTCATTTCATGTGAATTGCTGACAACAATGTGCGACATATCCACACACAACAAAAAAATCTGTTGATAGCAGCAAACAGTTGATTGCAAAAACAAGGGGGTTCTCGTTTTTTGCAATTTTTAATTGTAGATTTGCACACTCAACAACTTTTAGGACATTGACTCGTCCATGGTATTTATTTATATTTATGGAAGGTCATCTAATATGAACACAGAAATCAAAAAAGACATCAAAAAGCTGATGGACAAATTACCCGAGGTAATTGCCGCTAAGAAGCGTATGTCTGCCCATATTAAGGAATATGGGTCGTTAGAATCATTTAACGATGACCACATTAAGTTCGTCAAGCCGCTATAGTTTAACCGAATCCCCAAATGGTTATATCTTTACAACAGATTATGGCAACGAATATCTCGTTACCTTTTCGGACTTAACAAGTATAATCAACCTGAAGGGTTTAAAAATCTACGATTTCGGGATCGAAGTCATTAAGCGAAATTCGGTAAAAAATGACAAGTTTAACGGGAAACTGAAAAATACTATAGCAGCATTACTTTCCCAGTTGTTCTTCAAGCAACCCGAATGCGCGATTTTGATTATTCTAGACACTACAGACAATAAACATCAAGCACGCTATAGGATGTTTCTTTCGTTAAAGCATAATTCTTGGTTCAAGCAATTTAACAATGGTGTGCTAGAAATAATTGACCTCCCCCTATGCGAAAAAGATTTTGAAAACGTCTGCTTTTTACTCATCCGCAAACAAAATCCCCATTTGCAAGATATTCAATCAGCCCTTACAGAATACCTAAATTTATCCTTTGGGAATGATTAAAAACAGGGCAACAATTAAGGACTCCCTTGGAGTCCCCGCGTTTCTGTACCACATTCGCCTTGCGGTCAGTCCTTTACGCAACGGACTGAAAACCCGTAGTACTTAGTGGAGTTGCCCAGGCCCACATCCGCGTAGTAGTAGTCCATAGCCACGTCGCACGCGCGGGAGCGATCGTTCTCAGTTGAGCACCAAAAATACGCGAGCCAGCCGTCATAATTGAAAGCATGATTCCATAAGCCAGCAGGCAAGACTGCAAAACCAAACGCATCCGTACCTTTGTTCTTATACCAGCCACTCTGCGACTTGAGAACCTTGCCCGCACTGGATTGGCCGCCCACTGCCGTGAACAGGACATCCCATTCCGTTTGCGATGGTAAGTGCCAGCCCGTGGGGCAAATGCCCTGCACCGTGCCGGTCAGATCGCAAAATTTGTCGTAACCGCATTCAAGCGGATTATCGGCATCATTTGCCAGTTTCACCGAGTCGATCGCCGCGGCCCAGGTGTAAAATCGACCTGTCACATCACAGTTTGCAGGTTCATCGTTGTAGCACCAGGACCAATCATATTTATCCTCACCCGAGCCTCCCTGACCAGGGTCAAAGTTCAGGTTTTCCGCCATCCAGGTTTGTTCACCAATTTTAACCGTCCTGTAAACCTTGCCATCACGAGTGTCCGTAACAGAATCATACTTTATTTCAGGATTCAAGTAAGTCTCTTTGGGTAAACCCCAATCAAAGTCTTTCAAAGAACTTGATGATACTTCGCTTACACTGCTGCTAGACTCGCTACTACTAGACTTTGCCAAACTGCTACTGGATTTGGCTGAACTACTTGATTTTACACTACTACTGGACTGCATTGGGGCATCCGAATAGTCCTTGAGACAACGGACGGAATACCCGTTGTACTTATCGGTATAGTCCAGGTCCGCATCATCGTAGCCGTAGCCCATGAGCACGTTGTACACGCCATCGAATCCGCCCTCCGTAGAACTACTCCAGAAGTGCGCGACGGTGCCCTCGTAGTCGTAACCCCAATCACCGTAGATTCTGACGCCAGCAGGCAACGCCGAGAACGCATAGGTGTCCGTGCCGTTGCCACTTGCCCCGTGATTATCACTCCAGCCGCCGGCGGACTTGAGCATCTTGCCCGCTATTGAATCTCCGCCAACCGCTGTGAAAAGCGTATTCCATTCATCGTCGCTGGGCAAGTGCCAACCAATGGGACAAGCTGTTGCCGCAGCAGCCCATGTGTAAAGGCGACCGTAGTTGGAGCAGTTGGATGGATCGTCGTCATAGCAGTAAGAGTTCGTCGTTTCATAGTTCAGGTTTTCCGCCATCCAAATCTGCGTGCCGATGGTAACAGTCTTGTAGGTCTGGCCATCGCGGGAGTCGATCATCACCCCCATAACTACAGTCGATGGATCAACAACACTCGATGACGAACTCTTCGCCTTTTCACTGCTAGATTCCGGGTCGCCGCCCGGAATGACGGAGGAGGAGGATTCGCCTTGCTCAACCGAAGAAGACGATTCAACACCCGGTTCTTCATTCGACCCTGCAGACGCCGACGAACTGTCATCGCACCCGACAAAAGCAAATGCCACCAAACCCATCGTCAGAAGAATCTTTTTCATAAAACCTCCGGTAACCCGGTAACACTAATCCAAGGAACAATGTAGTATTTTATATTTAGCGCAACCATGCTCCAAATTTTCGAAGTGACAAAAGATTCTCCGTGGTTGCCGCAGGTGAAGGCGCTGTACGAGTCAGCGTTTCCGGCGAACGAGCGGATTCCAATGAAGCAGTTGTTGAACAACAAGATTCAGCGGGAATTTTGTGCATTCGTGGATACGATTGATGGCACACCCACATTTTGCGGGTTCTCGAATTCGATTACACGGGGCACGATTACCAACATCGTCTATTTTGCAGTGGAGCCTACGCTACGCAGCCGCGGTTATGGTTCAGAGATCCCGAAAACCATCCGCGAACAGCACCCCGAGACCCGTCTGGTGGTTGACATCGAGGTCGAAGAAGATTCCAAAGACGCCAAGGAGCTTAAGCTTCGGGAGCGCCGCCGCAATTTCTACCAGCGCAACGGTTTTGAAGCCTCCCCGTTCGATTACCTATGGCAAGGCGAACATTACCGATTGCTCACGGTGGGCGGAACCGTTACCGAAAAGGAATTCCGCGATTTTTGGAAAGAAGTCCTCAAGGTCATTCCCGGCGCAAAATACCCGTAAAAGCTAGTTCTTTACGCAGCGAACTGAATACCCGTTAAACTTGTCGAATTCGCCCAAGTACGCATTCTCGTAGTCAAAGTACAAGTCTATATAATATGCGACGTCGCTATCGAACTCTGTAGAGCTCCAGAAGCTCGCGTGTTCGCCTTCGAAAACGAAGTTGCTATTGCCAGCAGGCAACGCAGAAAAGCCGAAAGCATCTGTGCCGTTTCTTTTTTCGGTCCAGCCGCTCTGCGTTCTGAGGACCTTACCCGCAGTTGAATCGCCGCCAACCGCCGTAAACAAGGCGTTCCATTCGTCAGAACTGGGCAAATGCCAACCCGGCGGGCAAATTCCGTACACCGTATCGGGCAAGGAGCAGGTCTTGCCAAGGCCGCAATTCTGCGGATTGTCCACATCGTTCGCCAATTTCACCGAGTCAATGGCTGCAGCCCAGGTGTAAAAGCGTCCCGCCACATCGCAATTTTTCGACTTGTTGTCAAAGCACCAAGACCAATCATATTTGTCTTCACCCGAACCTCCCTGACCGGGGTCAAAGTTCAGGTTTTCAGCCATCCAAATTTGGTCGCCAATTTTCACCGTCTTATAGACTTTGCCATCGCGAGAGTCCGTAATAGAATCGTACTCTATTTCTGGATTCAGACGCAATTCTTTAGGAACTTTCCAACTCCAGTCTCCAGAATTAAGCAAGCTGCTGATAGACGTGGTATCAGGTTCGTCGCATAGGATCCAGTCCCCCTGTTCACACCTAGCATAATAAATTGGCGTACGCCCTGGTGCATGATTCGCCGCATACATATACGACCATGGCTTCACCAAGCCTTCATTTTCAGCACTACATACCCAATCATCTGGAGCAACGCGAATCACGTCCCCGCCCCCTTCCATTAATTCTTCCGGAGATGTTGGAAAAGGTCCAGACCATTTACCACTTCCACATTTATAAAAATCTGTTGCGATTATAAAAGACGTACCCATGACATCTAGCACTTCCGTGTACTGCCGCATTAAGAATTTGCCCTCGTACTTTTCATCGCAAGTACGATATTCCCCCGGATTAAAGGGTTCTTGCACAGAAGAACTTGAGGGAGGCTCTTCCGAGGAACTTGAAATGATTGCCTCAGAAGAAGACGAATTCACAGAATCCACGGAATTTGCAATAACGGATTCAGAACTGCAGGCGCCCAATAAAGAAACGAATCCGACTTCAGCCACCCAACGCACAATAGAAAACTTTTTCATAAAACCTCCGGCAACCCGATATAAAAAAGCTATAACAAATGTAGATAATTCAATGCTTAATTTATTTTATGAAAATATAATTAATACAAATCTTTACGTTCGACATTTGTTAACTTTGTATAAACTGTAATGAACATGAAACGATACGAGCTTGACACAATCGGACAAATCTACGGACCCACGATTACCAAAACGTGGAGTCCCACGTTCAGAGTGCAGGTTACATTGCACGAAACTGTCGACCCCGCATTGCTTCAACAGGCGACCGATAATCTCAGAAGTCGTTTTCCCTACATTTTTGTGGCTCTGAAAAAAGGCTTATGTTCCTATTACTTTGAAGAAACCGACGAGAATTTGCAAGTTCAGCCAGATGGCGAACATATGCTTGCCTATTACGGCATGGAAGAGGCTGCGCATCATTGTTTACGCGTCATTTATGGGAAAAAGCATATTGCCATCGAAATTCTGCATGTATTGACAGACGGAAATGGAGCAAACGTCATTCTGTTCACGCTTCTGCACCGCTATCTAGAACTGCGACACGGCTTGCCAGAAGTTCCAGCGAATTTCCGGCACAATTTGGTCTATTCCTTTAACGACAAGCCAATAGACGAAGAATCTGAAAACGCCTTCACAAAGAACGCTGGCTCAAATCCCATCAATTTGAAGGAGCCGAGGCCCTACAAGTTGCAAGGCAAGCGCCTTACGGACAAACAAGAGATTTACACCATAGGCGTTATCGATACCGACGCCCTCGTCGCCAAAGCGCATAGTTGCAAAGCAACCGTTACCACATACCTTTCCGCTGTTATGGCCGAAGTTATCTGCGAACTTCAAAACGAGCAATGCCAAAAGAAAGCGGTCGCCATCGGCGTTCCTGTCGACCTCAGGAAGGTTCTTGCTAGCAAGAGCATGCGCAACTGTGTCGCCCAAAAGAATCTGGTACTTCTTCCCGAGCAACTAAATTACAGTTTAGAGCAAAAATGCGATTTGCTAGGCCAGCAGCTGAACCATTTTAGGCAAGACAAGGAATTGGTACGGAATCTGATTGCGGCCTACGTGACTCCATTGGAAAATCCACTAGTAAAGCATATTCCCTGCATCGTTAAGGACAGGGTTATCAGCTACCTGTACACCAGAGACGCCGATGCGGTCATGAGCATCAACCTTTCGAATCTTGGCGAAGTAAAAGTTCCCGAAGAGATGCGCCCTTTCATAGACCGAGTCTATTTTATTTTAGGGCAAGAAAAGACTATCCCCAACACTTGCACCGTCATCAGTTTCAACGGAAAAACATCCATCAATTTTACACGAAACATTCAAGAATCCGCTGTCGAAGACAGATTCTTCAGACACCTTAAGGAACTGGGTTTGAATGTTGACGTAGAACAACTTAAATAAACAGGAGGATATATGAAAAAACTCTTATTGCTGTCCCTTGCCCTACTGCTTGCAAGTTGCGCCCCCAGCCGCGTGGAGCCCACTGTCACAACTAAGGGTTTTTCTGCATTCAACGGGCTATACACAAAAGTAACCAGTCGCACCCTGAGCACCCCTGTGCCTAAGCCTATTTCCGTAAAGTTCGACGGTGACTGGGATATTCAAACCTCCTATTTTTCGCTTGAAAAGAATCTCGCCTTCTTCATGTGCACCAAGGAACCGGAACACATCCAGTTCAGGGGTATGCGCATTGACGATCTCTACCGTGATGCAACTTTCACTGTAGACAGGAACGCCCCCGAAGAAACGTTCATCAAATTCTACTTGCAATGGGATCACGACTTCTGGACCACCAAACAAGAAATGATGAAACACGGTGACGCCTCCAGCCCCAAATACAACAGCGAAAAGAAATACGGCACCATCAAGACGGTCAATGGAGCATATCAGCGTTGTGTCCTTGCCGCTGTCGTTGAAGACGCCCTTTTCATGATGACCGGCGAAGCTGTAAACTCCGACAAGGACATTTGCGAGACTGAAGCCGAAATTTGGGAAAGTCGCGAATCGTTCTAAAGGCGATTGTTTCGGGCTTTTAACCCGTTTTTGCAAGAATTTGTGACGTTCAGCATGCGTTTTTGCATGTTGTTTTTTGGGCATTCTTTTTCCCCGGAAAAGAATTATTTTTGTACTCGTAAGGGTCTCGTTATGAGGCCAGGTTATCTTTTTACGACAAGAGGGGTCCTATGAAATCCAGATTCTTTTTGACCGCAGGATTTGCAATCAGCTTATTGTGCGCAGCCTGCAGTGACGACAGCAACAGCCTGAAAGCTAGCGACGCAGGCAAAGACGATGGTCATGTCGCAGATAAGACCACCCCCGAAAACCCAAACGTTGAAACGGCAGACGGAGCCACCTTCGAAACTAAAGGAAATAGATCTTACCACGTCAACGACTACAGTTCCATCGAAGAAGCATCAGTCATGTACGACTCATACGATGTCAAGATGATTCGCACATTCGATGAAGTCTATACCACCGTTGAAGCGCCTTCTGTCGCCCCCGGAGGTGTCGTAGAAGACGTTCCCGTAGACTATGCTCCCGGCGGAGATCCCGGCGACGATTATAACGGCAGAACTTATGGCCTGCTCACCGCCTCCGAATGGAACGATTTGGACAATTGGAATGCCTGGAGTGAAATATTGGCAGGAGAATTTTCCGATAAGACGGCCTACTGGAAATTCTACCCCTCGACTCTCGCCGCGGTCAAGGTCGTTGACGAAAACGGCACCGGTTTAGCCAACGTTTCCGTAGAACTCCTTAACGGCAACGACATAGAATTCGCAACCAAAACCGACAACTCGGGCCTCGCCTACTGCTGGGTCAAATTATACGAAGATGCAATCAAAGAAACCGTAAAGGCAGAAGACTTCTCGTTGAAAGTCAACGGCAAGGTTTCCGAAGCCCCCGTCGAGTTTTCGCTCCTAAGCGGCGAACTCAAGGTCAATACGATTACAAGCGACGCCAAGCAGGCAGATGCCAAGGCAGATGTCGCATTCATCGTTGACGCCACCGGCTCCATGGGCGACGAAATCAGATTCCTCCAATCGGACCTCAGCTATATCATTGACCACGCCCACTCGGAAACTAACGTTGCTTTACGTACGGCAATCGTATTCTATCGCGACGAAAGCGACGAATACCTCACCCGCGGCAAGGACTTTTCCACTGATGTCGCGAACACCCAGGCATTCATCGCCGAACAGTATGCTAGCGGCGGCGGTGACTACCCCGAAGCCGTACACTCTGCACTTGAAGCCACGCTGCAGAATTTCTCCTGGAACGAATCGGCACGTGCTCGTATCGCCTTCCTGATTCTTGACGCTCCCGCCCACCATCAGGACGACGTCATCGAAAGCCTTCAAAGTTCCATCCGCTTCTACGCCAAGAACGGCATCAAGCTGATCCCCGTAGCGGCCAGCGGCGTCGACAAAGATACGGAATCCATGTTGCGCTTCTTTGACATCATCACGGGCGGCACCTACGTATTCCTCACCGATGACAGCGGCATTGGGAATTCCCATATCGAAGCATCCGTAGGCGAACACGAAGTAGAAACGCTTGCTGACCTGATGATTCGCCTGATCAAGAAATACGTGGAATAAGAAGATTCAAATTATCACCCTAAAAAAGCGAAAGGGCGGTCGAAAGGCCGCCCTCATTATTTTGCACGCTTGCAGTCCCCCCTAAAATAAGGTATATTCGGGGCGTATAAAGATAAATTAAAGAAAAAAGGAGAAAATACAATGAGCGAATGCAAGTCTGAAGATATGGATAAAGTTTGGATGAAGAGAATCCGTAATCTGGCAGGCCTGATGGGAATGATTCTGCCTTGGGTTTCCTTACTCGGCGCCATTCTCGTTGCTCGCACCAAGGGTTTCCCTAATGATTTCTGGAGCCTTCTGTCCATTTCGGAAACTTACTATGTGACACCTCCGCTGGTAGGCATCTTGACGACAGCAGCTGTCGTGTTGATGTGCTATAAGGGCTATAGCACCAAAGACCATGTGATTTCCGCCTTGGCTGGCGTTTTCGGTCTGATGATCGTCCTGTTCCCGTGTAAATGCCCTGCCGCCGAAGAAATTGTTGGATTTTTCCAGTTGCCTGTGAAAATCTCAGATATTATTCACTGTGCCTCTGCAGTCGCCTTCTTTTTGCTTTTATCGTACATGAGCTTGTGTCAATTTACTCAAGGTAAAAATGACACGCGTAACAAGCGCATCAAAAATATCATCTTCAAGATTTGCGGCATCGGCATGTTGGCCTCTTTGGCCATGATGGTCATCCCGGTCGATTTCTTCGCAAAGACATTCGTCGTCGAAGCAATCGCACTAACCTTCTTCGGCGTCAGCTGGCTTGTGAAAGGTGAATTTCTCGGATTGTTGTCCGACGACTAAAAATTAAAAAAAAATGTTCATCGAAATAAAAAATATATTACTTTTATGAAGTCCTCAAAAAGGAGAAAATATGAGTACATCCTTTATCGTTTTTAATATCATCGGTCTTGCAATCGTCATCATTGCAGCATTCCGCATCGGCATGCAGGTGAGCAAGGCGGCTAAGTTGGAAGCCCCGGAAGCGCAAAACAACAAGTCCTATGACGAATGCCTAGCCAAAAACAATACAAGCTTTAAATACGGTTCCTTTACCGATGCACGCGATGGCGAAACCTACCGCACCATAAAAATCGGCAACCAGGTGTGGATGGCCGAAAACCTGCGCTATAAGACAGAAGACAGTTTCGCCCCCGGCAACGAAGAATCCAACGTTGCTCAATACGGCAGGCTCTATAAATGGACTACCGCACTGAACATTCCTGCAGAATACCAGGAACAGTCCCCAGCAAAAGACATCAACATGTATCGCGAAATCAAGGCCGACAACTACCAGGGCATCGCTCCGGAAGGCTGGCACATTCCGAGCATTAAGGAATGGGAAACCCTCATGGAAAACCTCCCCGCCAAGTCCAACGGTGTGGAATTGCGCAGTGAATGCATCTGGCAAAAGCCCGGCACCGACACTTTGGGATTTTTCGCACTCCCTGCCGGTTACCGTTTCGACAACGGAGCCTTCTGCCAGTTCGGCAAGCGTGTTCGTTTCTGGTGCAAGGAAGAATACGGCACGGCCAATGCCTACCGTTTTAACCTTACCGAAGACTCCATGGACATCGAAGGTGTTTACAGATCCGACGCCATTTCTGTCCGTTGCGTAAAGAACGCCTAATTTAAACTTTCACAGGAAATCCTTCATGCCCCGCATGGAGGATTATATTTATGATTCTCCGCAAGCCTGATTTTTATGACCAGTTCAAATGCATTGCCTCGCGGTGCAGCGACACTTGTTGTGTCGGCTGGGAAATCGATATTGACGAGGCGACACAAGAGGTTTACCGCAAGGTGGCGGGAGCCTTTGGCGAGCGGCTCCGCGCAAACATTGAAGATGGGCATTTTAAAATGCTCCCTCACGACCGTTGCCCGTTTTTAGACAAGGACAACCTCTGCGAAGTCTACCAGAACTTGGGCGAAGACGCCTTATGCGACATTTGCACCGAGCATCCGCGATTTGTCGAGGTCTATGGCGATATTATGGAGCGGGGACTCGGGCTCTGCTGCGAAGAAGCCGCGCGCCTGTTGCTTGAAGGCGAAGGCCCGTTGGCCTTTACCAGCGAAGAATGCGACGAACCCGAAGACGAATTGGATGACGATGACCGCGAAGTCCGCAACGAAGTGCTTTACATGCGAGAAAGCTTCTTCAAGACGCTAGCGGACAGTTCCATTTCTCTCGGCAACAAGCTCTATCAAGTTTTCGGATACACCGGCGAAAACATATTCGAGCCCTTTGAAAGTGCCTGCGCCATGTTGGAGCTTCTAGGAAAAGCCGAAAGCTACGGCCCGGATTGGGACGCAGCCTTCGCACGCATCAAGGCCCGCGTTGAAGCCGCCGATGCGAAGCCCCTTTCGGATCAAGGATTCTTCACCGAAAACGAAAGTTGCCGACTGCTCACCTATCTGATTTATCGACACTACGCCAAATGCCTTTTTGAAGGCCACGAACAAGGCAAATTAAAGTTCGCCTTGTTCTTCTGGAACTTGGCAAGATTTTTCACTCGGGAGCTTGCAGGCAACGCCCCCGGTGACATCAAAATCAACGCTGTCAAAATCCTTTCGAAGCAGCTAGAATACTGCCAAGAAATTATGGAACTCGTTGAAATTTCTCTAGACGAATAAAGGGCTAGGCCGCTAGGCGATCTTTGTCCATCACATGCTTACGCCATTTGCCGCTCTTCCAGCGAATCCAGAAAATAAGCGGAGCCGTACTGTACACGGCAACGACCGTAATCCAGGCGTATTGAGCCGGCAGGTGGAAAATGTAAGCTGCCACATACAAGGCTCCCGCCACGCACCAATTCATAATGGCACACGCGAACATGACCCACACGGTATCGCCCGCACCGCGAAGTGCACCCGCATAAATCACGAGCAAGACTTCTACGAAAATGTAGAAGGTCGCAATTCGCAGCATGAAAATGCTCATAGGCCGCGCCGCCGCGAAAATAGCTAGCGCCTCGGCAGATGCTTCAGCCGCATCGGGCTTGAATATATCCGTGAGAATACCCGGCAAGAAAATAAAGAAAACACCCATCAGCAAGGAATATCCCCAGCCGAGTTTGAGGCCGGAATAAGTCGAACGCGTTGCCGCGGCACCGTCGCGCGCACCCACGTAACGCCCCACAAGGCTTGTAGAGGCTACTTCAAGGCCCATCAGCGGAACGTAGGCCACCATGTCCCAGTTGAACATGACCGAAGACGCAGTTGCCGATTCGGGCCCAAGCGCATGGAACATAAGAATCAGGAGCTGGAACGCCGCCATATTCAGGCACATTTCGACACCGGAAGGAATTCCTTTCTGCAAGAGTTCCTTGGTCAAAGGCCAGCTAAACGCAAACGCATAACGGGTGCGGAATCGGTCGTGGCAATTTTTGCCGAAGAATTTCGCAAACAAAATCACCGTCGAAACCAGGTTCCCAATCAGGGTACCGTAAGCGGCGCCCGCCACGCCCAAGGCGGGAATCGGGCCAAAGCCGTAAATCAAGAAGAAGTTGCAGACGACATTCACAATCATGCCGACAAAGGCTGCCTTCATGACAATCTTGGTTTCGCCGATACCGCTAAAGAAACACGGAGCCGCATTGCGCACCAAGTTAATGATGCCACCGAACATCAGAATGTTGAAGTAGGTCTTTTGATACTGCAGCTGGTCTGCCGGCAAATGTTCCATTCCAAAAGCCAAGTGCCCTAGCGGAATCGTAAGGTACAAAAGCGGCACCGAAACAAGCGACAGGTACACCGCCTGCATGAACACACGGGCACAATCCCAGCGCTTTTTGCCACCCAGGCGCTGCGCCACCATAGCGGTCGTGTAGCTGATGGCTCCGGTAAAGAACATGGTGAGCGCAAGTTGCACTGCCCCCGCTCCAAGAGCCGCATTCATTTCGGCCGGGCCAAGTTTCGAAAGGAACAGGCGATCAATAAAAGTCATGATCGTGTCGAAAGACATCGACATAAGCATGGGAAGTGCTACCACGAGCACATCCTTCACATCACCGTTTTTCTTGAATTTAGACGGTCTGTAGAACTTATTGAGTATTGCGTCGACCATATTGGGCGACAAATATAGAAATTTTTACAATTTATGCAAGTTTCTATCGAGCAACACTTTCAAGTTTCTTTTTTAAGGTTGAAAGGACTTCTTTCTTTTCGGTATCAGGGCGAGCCTGGAGGCTACCTGTATACAGGGCATCGACAAGCCCATTTGAAAGCGCTTCGGATGCCTTGCCCTGGTCGCCCAACTTTTTTACCTGGAGTTGGATTCCTTCGCTAGAAAGCGAAGCCGACACTTTTTTCAGCGTTGATTCATCTTCTGCATTTACGACGCCCACCGTCACGGTCACTGCCGTCACTTCTTTTTTGAGGGTTGCATGCTTACGGGCGCAACAGTCAAATCGAGCCGCAGCAAAAGAACTTAATAAAGCACATAATAAAAGTATTTTTTTCACAGTCCCCCCACTAGAAATCGAACATAACTTCGACGCCGAATATCAAAGAAGGATCGTTTTTATTGCCTTCGGACGGCCAATCTTTATCGTCAGGGATGTCGGCAAGAACCATCGAGATAATATTTATTTTGTAACCGGGAACATTAAAGTAGAACCGTCCACCGACGCGCCACGATTGCAAATCTTCATCTTTGTCTAAAGTATTCGTATGGTATTCAAGAGGGATACCAATACTTAAGGATTCCAGCAAGGCTACGCTCGGTTCTACCGCTACAAAAAAGTATTCCGGACGAGTTGTCATTTCCAAGAATGTACGTTCCGGGTCATCGATAACCGCATAGAACAGAGAACCTATGATGCAAAATCTCGAAAATTCAAACGACGGTTCAGCCAAGAATACATGATTCGACACCGCATCATCGCTAGCCAAGAAGACCGAATGATAGCCGTATAATCCATGCAAGGCAAAATGTTCCGACGAAAGCGAAATATCTAGCCCAGCATAAAGTTCATTAAAATCCTTTCGCTGATAGCTTTTGTAATCGGCATAAGGGCGAAATACCTGGCCTGCAATTTCAAAATCGTAAGCGGCATGAATTTCGTACGTAAGGCCTTCTTTGCAATCCATTCCCATGTATTCGCCGAACATATAGTGGTAATAGCAACTTTGGTCGTTACTTCCGCTACCAAAGCCGACATTGAGTTGCAAGCCATTCCACAAGAATTCAACGCCGCGAATAGACTTTTGCCTTATGCCCGCCGCATCGTCCCGAGGGTCGCCAAAATCATAATAATTTTTGAACAGACCTTCGAAATAATTTAAATCGCCAATACGAAAAGCCAAGTGTTCAGAAGGCGCATATTGAACATAAGCTCCGTTAAAAACGACAGTCGGGTGCACAGGATCCATGGTCGCATCATCGCCCATATCCATGCCTTCCATATCTTCCATTCCATCCATCGCCATTCCCATCGCTTCAATTTCGAGCCATGCAGACCAACGATCGTTAAAACGGACATCGAAATCCAAGTCTAGCATAGATTCATAACGATGCACAACGTTCGATTCATCAGTATTCCAGTCGGCATAAGCGTGAACCATAATCATTCCCGAAAGGTCCAGCTTAGGACGCTCAAAGGCAAGCGACAAACCGACTAATAGAAGGACATACAATAATATTCGTTTATTCATACAAATAAATTCTGGCACCCATCACTTACAAGATTACTTTTTCAAACTCTTAATAAATTCATCGATATAACCCGTTACCGTTTTCACGTCTTCGGCAGAGCCCCAATGGGTATTGTGGTCGGCACCTTCAACTTCGTGAAACACAACACTTTTTGCTCCAGAAAGTCCCTTTTGCAAGGTTTTCTGAGATTCGTTATCGAACAAGGCATCCTTGGTGCCCCATATGATTTGAACATCCGTCGCAATCGAAGAAAGACGCTTGGTATTATCAATTTTCAAAAGATTCTTGACCAAGTATTTCCACACATAGTAAGGCACTTGTTTCAAGTGTTCCAGATTGGCGGCCTGAAAATCCTTATCCGGATTCATGCTGTAGCCCCACGCCTGAATAAAGCTTTCAGGGAGTTTCTGGGTCGAATCGTATGCATAAATGCCATCGAACGATTCATCGTCGGTACCGTTCACAAGCCAATCCAGCGTGGCATTCTTCTCGTCAACCGAAGCACCTGAACCAATCAAGGTAATCGAAGAAACAAGCTCTGCATTCGTAATGGACAATTCCTGAGCAATAAAGGCTCCAAGCGAATGTCCCACAATGTGAACTTTTTTCAGGCCAAGTTTTTCGACAAAGGCTGCTATATCGCTTGCAAGTTCAGCGACAGAATACGAAGATTCATCAATCGGCTTGTCCGTTTTTCCATTGCCGCGGTATTCGGGTACATAAACGCGATAGCCTTTTTTGGCAAGCGACGGTGCCACCTGCGACCAAGAAACTCGACCATCGGTAAGTCCGTGAATCAATACGACCGGAGTTCCCTTTTCATCACCCGTCACTGTATAGGCCAAATGTATTCCCGTTGCAAGGTCAACCGATTTTTCTGTCCAGTCGACATTCTGGTATTCGGCAAAACTTTTTGTTGTAAAGGTATTATTCTTGCCCATAAAATGATGCCCGTTCACCTGAGCTTCATCTTCAAAGGCATAGACATCCGTATTGCTGCTCCCCACATGAACAACATCGGCACTTCCAGAAAAATCAACACGGCCAGAACGCTTGATGAGCAAATTTCCGGTCACCTTGACATTCTTTAGGACCGTTGCACCTGGCGTTGTCGTAGAAACCGTCAGCACACCATTGATTGTTGTATCTTGCAAGAAAATGAATCCATCCTGGATATCTTCATCTCCAAGCGTCAGGTCACCGACGCTAGGTTCTTCCATGTGATGGCCATGGTGCTCTTCGTGGGAAGTTTCTTCTTCGTGAGAAGATTTTTCTTCGGGGGCGCTACTTGAGTCATCAGAGCAAGCGGCAAAGAAAAGTGTAGAAGCAAGAATTGCTGCCGAGAATAAAGCAAAATTATTATGAATTGTCATTGAAGCCTCCGTTTGTATTCGTTTTAAATCGGGCTCAATATTAGATTTTACGGAGGTTTACGTCCAATACTATTTTTTCATGGCAATTGATAGCTTTTTTCTATAACAAGTTCATTTTATCGTGAGCAAACGGCTTACCTCAAATTCAAAGTCCAAGCAAGAAATTACTATATTTGACCCACTATGTTTTCACAGCTGACTGACTCTCTAGAATCTACTCTCAAGAACCTGCGCGGGCAGGGCAAGCTCACCGAAGAAAACGTCGCCGAATCGCTGCGCGAAGTGCGCCGCGCTTTCCTCGAAGCCGACGTGAACTTCAACGTGACCCGCGACTTTGTTAAGGCCGTCAAGGAAAAGGCCATGGGCTCCGAAGTGCTTACCTCGGTGACTCCCGGTCAGCAGATTGTGAAGATCATCCACGACGAACTCGTGGCCGTGATGGGTGGCGAAACCAAGGAAATCAACCTGTCGGGCCCGGCTCCGGTAGGCATCATGATGGCTGGCCTGCAGGGTTCCGGTAAGACGACTTTCGCCGGCAAGATTGCCCTTTGGATGCGCAGCAAGAAAAAACGCAAGCCCCTTCTGGTGGCCGCTGACGTATACCGCCCCGCCGCTATCAAGCAGTTGCAGGTGCTCGGCAAGTCCATCGGCATCCCCGTTTATGACGAAGGCCAAGGCGATCCGGTGGAAATCATCAAGCACGGTTACCAGTACGCCAAGGACAACGGTTTTGATTTAGTCATTTACGATACCGCAGGCCGTCTGCAGATCGACGAAGAGTTGATGCAGGAACTCGAAAAGGCCAAGGAAGCTGTTCACCCCGACGAAATCCTGTTCGTGGCAGACGCCATGATCGGTCAGGAAGCCGTGAACGTGGCCGAAACCTTCTGGCAGCGCCTCTCGTTTACGGGCGTATGCCTTTCCAAGATGGATGGCGACACCCGCGGCGGTGCAGCCCTCAGCATCAAGAAGATGACGGGCGTGCCTATCTGCTTTATCGGCGTCGGCGAAAAACTTTCGGATATTGAACTTTTCCACCCCGACCGTATGGCCAGCCGAATCCTCGGCATGGGCGACGTGGTCAGCCTTGTGGAAAAAGCGCAGCAGGTCATCGACGAAAAAGACGCCAAGGACCTGAAGAAGAAGATTCTCAACAACACCTTCGACCTGAACGATTTCTTGAACCAGTTGCGTACTATCAAGAAGCTCGGCCGCATCAAGGACATTCTGAGCCTGATTCCGGGTCTGAACAAGCTCCCCATCGACCAGATTGACGAAAAGGAACTCGTTTACGTAGAAGCCGTGCTCAGCTCCATGACCCCGAAGGAACGCAAGAAGCCTGATATTTTGGACGGCAGCCGCAAGGCTCGCGTGGCCAAGGGTTCCGGCACCGAAATCGGTCGCGTGAACGCCGTGCTCAAGCAGTACGAGACCATGAAGGAAATGTTCAAGAAGGTCGGCGACATGGCCCGCAGACAAAACAACGGCGGCCAAGTAGGTTCCAACTACACGCCGCCTAAAGACAAGAAGAAAAAGAAGAAGAAATAAAAGTGAAGCCCGGTCAACCGGGCTTTTGCTTTAACAAATCGCTTTAGTGATTTTCGAGCTTGCTTAAATCTGTAGAAAGCATTTTCCAGAGGCGGGACGCGAAAGGTTCCGCCCATTCTTTTTCGGGTGCCACGCGACTGGTGGTCGCAGCGGTGAATTCCGAATACACGAGGAACACAAGTTCCCCGTAGCGGGCGTCCCATAGCGTCCAAAGCGTTTGCCAAGTATAGCCACCGCTCTTGCCGAGGTCCGTATCCATACGCACATTCAGCACTACCGGAATGGACACATAGCGCAATTCGTAGCGGCTAGCTAAAGCATTCAGCAAGTTCTTGAAGTCCTTGGAAAGTTCACGGGAAATATCCTGCTCCACCCCGTCGCGTTCCAGCCACGGGCTCATATCGCTCAGCTTTTTACCGTCGGCAAAGATGGAGCCTAGCAGCATGTTCGAAAGGCTATCCACATAAGCGGAATCCGCATCCGGCAGGCGCATGCCCGGGAGCATGAGTTCGCGGCGCATCTTGGGGAATGCCTTGACCATCAAGGAATCTTCGACGCGGGCCAAGTCAAAATCCAGAGCGTCTGCGCTGTAGCTGTGGCAGAACTTGCATTTTTCGGGGCGGTCAGCCTTAATCGAAAGCGACGGAAAAACGCCCCATACCGCCGTTGAATCCATGCGGCTATACGCCTTCTTGTTCCACTCGCGGTAGAATTTTTCGTTCGTGATCTTCAGTTCGATATCGCCGCGGGTTCCGCATTCCTGACACGGAGCGTCCTTCATGCTCGCATCACCCGAAGCATCATCGCCGCCTTGGCTGCCTGCGCAACCAGCGAAAGCCAACATGCTAAAGCAAACTAAAAATGCGATTTTCAATCTTTTCATATAGCTCCCTTAGATTCTTCGACTCCGTGCTACGCACTTCTCCACAAAGAGGATAACTCAACTTTAGAACTAAAGTTCTTAGTTTCGCATAGCTCAGAATGACACTTTTCTAGACCTGCCTCGGTTTTCCCGTCCAACCAAGCTTTTCGCGAAGCGCACCCACAAAACCCGTATGGCGCATGCGAATAAAGGTCGTCACCGACTTGCTTTCGGCGAGAGTCACCACATCATTAGGCTTCAACACCACCGTGGTACGGCCATCGAACACCAAGTCGAGTGGGCCATCGACCGCAGACTTCATCTGAAGTTTCTTGGAAGAAAGCGAAAGCACCAGCGGACGCACCGAAAGGCTACTGGGAGCCACCGGAGTCAACACCACCGCAGGCGTTGCCGGGTGAATAATGGGACCGCCTGCCGCCAAGTTGTAAGCGGTAGAACCCGTCGGAGTTGACACGAGCAGAGAATCGGCCCAGTAATCGGTCAAAGCCGTTCCGTTGTATTCTACGCTCACATTCACCATACGCTCGGGCGCGTGCGCACGAACGTGCACCTCGTTCAACACCGTCTGCTTGGCGACTTGTTTCTTGCCATGGTAAACCACAGCTTCAATCATCATGCGCTCGCGGGTCGAAAAGTCACCGGCAAGCAAGCTATCCAAAGTCTGCGAAAGGCCTTCCACGCGAGTCTCAGCCAAAAAGCCCACACGACCCGCGTTCACGCCCAGAATGGGCGTGTCGTGCCCGAGCGCCATATGCGCCGCCGAAAGCACCGTACCGTCGCCGCCAATGGCCAGGAGCAAATCCGACTTGCAAAGCACATTTTCCTTGACAACCTTGATGGGCTTATGTGCCAAATCCTTCAGGTTATCCAGAACGCAGAAGGTGACCTGCGGATGCTCCACCGCCCACTTGGAAATCATGTCAAGCGCAAGAGCCAAATCCGGATTCTTGTCTTTCCAGCCCACGATGCCAATAGTCTGGAAATTCATTTTTCCATTCTTCTTCATCTTAGGTTTCCTCCGGCTTTGCCGTGGCCTGTTCCAACAAAAGCTTTAGCTTCTGCAATACGCCCGGATAAGTCGCTTCGACCAATTCGGAATTCGCCACAGGTTCATCATTTTCAAGAGCTATGGAAAGCACGGAAAGAGCCAGGCCATTCTGCGGCACCTCTCCCCCGTCAAAGTCGCTTCCGTTCACAATCGTTTCTAGCCCGCGAATCACAAGGCCGTCATCGTAGACGCCCACTTCGGCGCCCGTCTTGCGCAAGTTTTCTGCCAAGGCTTCGTTCGTGGGGCGCATTTCCTTACGCAGTTCCTTGGGAATGCGCAGAATCGTTTCACCTTCGGCAAAGCAAGCTGCTACGGCCAAGAAGGGATATTCCTCGATACCCGTCGCAATGGTATCTTCCGAAAAGCGACGGCCCTGCAGACGCTTGCCCGAAGCCAGCGGGTAAACCATGACATCGCCATAGACATCACCAAAACGCTCGCGGCGGCTCACCGTTTCGAAGTTTCCGCCCATACGCTTGAGGCATGTAAGGGCTCCCGCACGGGAACTGTTCAAGTCCACATTCTTGAGCGCCACTTCCGTATTCTTGGGGATGCTCGCAATCGTCGCAAGCAACGCCAAAGCCATGGCTTCGGTGGTATCGCCCGGAACATAGTAGTCGCGGCCCGTAATCACCGGCGTTTCAGAAATCTCGGTAAACTGGGTGCGTTCAATTTTCTGGCCGCGAGCCATCATCATGCGGCGTTCCAATTCCGTCAGCTGTTCCATGCCGCGAGATTCATACTTCAACGAAACGCCAAAGTACATGAGCATTTTGGTCCACTGATCATGAACCGAGCCCTTTTCTTCGAAAGACAGGTATTCGCCACGAATCAGCGTACGCAACAGCAAGCGGTTGCGCATCACGGTCGCCACATTGCCGAGAGAATCCTTCTTGATCGCCGGATCTTCGGCAGCAAAAGTAAACGTAAACTTTGCCGGTTCATCGGCGACAGGCTTCACCTTGAAATACTTCTGCAAAAGTTCCTTGGCGTGTGCGACCTTTGCAATTCCCGCTTCGTCATTTTCGGCAGCGAATGTATAAATCTGCTCAACGTCTTTTGAAGCCAGAGTCCAAAGCATTACAGAGCGGGACTCGCTCATATCCATAGGGAGCATGTCCGGCAAGCTATACTGAAAGCCCTTGCCTTCGAGTACCAGCTGATGGCCCTGTTGCGTATAATTCAGGCCAAATTCCTTGAGTGCCTCGGCAAAAGGTTCTACACCAGCAGCAAAAGAAAAGTCTTCAAAAACGGTACGACCATTCACAAGCAGCGCCATCACCAGCGCAAGCTCCATACGTTCGCGGTCGGGGTTTAAAACAAATTCCATTAGCGTTCCTTTACGTCGTAGCCAAGTTGCAACAGAATCTGCATGGCACGGCGGGCCTCTTCAGGGGTCTTAAACGCAAGCAGCAATGTGCCTGCAATATTTTCGCGGACTTTCATCAGTTCAATATCGCGAATGTTCAAATTGTTGTCGGCAAGGGGTTGCAGCACCTGCAACAGCGCACCCGGTACATCTTTCAGGGGCACCGTAATTTCAGAGAAGGCGGCTGCGGCATTGCGGCCCGGCGCAAACAGGCTTGCACGGCCATCGTTACCGGCCTTGAAAACCGTTTCCAACGCAGCAGAGCAATCATCGCCCGCGGGCTTGCCATCGCAAACCACCTTTAGGCTTTCCATGGCCTCGACAGTCTTGTCGATTCCGGCGCGCACTTCTTTAAGCGCAAGCACCGTCTGATCGCGGTTCGTGACGGCTATATCGTGCCACATGTTCCAGCCAGAGGCGGCAATGCGCGTCATATCTCTAAAGGCGCGACCTGCGTAATGCTGGTAGTTGGGCTTCACCAAGCGCTCCGGCATGCTCGCCGCCAGCGTTGAAGAAAGCATCTGCGGCATGTGCGACACCCAAGCCATGGTGCGGTCATGATGTTCCGGCGGGAACACCACGGCATTTGCGCCCACAAAAGAAATCAAGTTCAAGAGCGGTTTGTACACCGATTCATCTACGCCTTCGGGCGGGCATACGAACCAGTAGGCATTCTCAAAAATCGAAGGATCGTTGTATTCGAGCGTACGCTTTTCGGAGCCAGCCATCGGGTGGCTGCCCACAAACACAAACGGCTTCGGGAGCTTAGCCCCTGCCTTGCAAATTTCCACCTTGGTCGATCCGATATCGCTCACCAGAATCTGCTTTTGAGCATCCAGCAGAGACAAATCCATCTGCGACAAGTTTTCAATCGTCTTTAAGATATGGAGAATCGGAGCGCAAAGCAAAATCACGTCGGAACCAGGAACCCAGTCCTTGATTTCGTCGTAGCCGTAAAATTCATCGGCAAGTCCCAGTTCTTTTGCACGAGCAAGCGTGGCAGGGCTACTCACCGCACGCACCACCGTCGGCAACTTCGCCTGCTTAATGGCTGCGGCTACCGAACTTGCCAAAAGTCCAAAGCCAACAAAAGTAAAGCGCACTACTCCTCCACCTTTCGGGTTTCTTGCATAATGACGCGGAAAATATTCTTGATGGATTCCGGCGAAAGCGGGCCCTTTGTCAGGGTCGCCACTTTTTCGAGAACGGCATCTTCCCTACTGGCATCGAAAACAGGGAGACCCTTTTCTTTCTTGATTTTTCCGATTTCAGTCGCATAGGTTGCCCTCTTGTTCAAAAGGGCAATCAGTTCATCATTCAGTTCATCAATACGGTTGCGCCAGTCTTCAATATTCATAGTGTTGAATTTAGAAAAATGGCTCCTTGGTGTCGCTTAAAACTCCACCTTGTACTCGTCAAAAGCCTTCTTATTGGCCTTCATGTTCGGGCCATCCCAGTCAAATAGCGACGGGCCCCAGGCCCCGCTCAAAGTGGGTTCCCAGAAAAAGGCGCCAATCCAGCGGTCTAGTCCGCGAACCATATCGACAGCCTTCTTGCGCGAACCATCATAAGAATACGTGTTGTCCGATTCACCGCCATTGTATTCGGCCACAATGAATTCCAAATTCGAATAAGTCGAAATCAAGCTTTTGAACAAACTATTCCACTTATCCGGCTTATCGTCACCGTAAGCGGTGTACGCCGAGAATCCCATCACATCAGCAGGAACCTTCTGGTTCTTGAAGATTTCTTCCATCCACCAGTTGACCGTGTTAGTCTTGCGAATGCTTTCGATATGGAGAACCGTCTTGATATTTTGCGACACCGCCTTGACAGCACGGATGCCCGCCTTAAAGTACTTGCCCGCATTGGCCTTGCCGGCACTTGTACCCATATCGCCATTGATTGCAGTAGACGCCTTATCTACCCCATTACCCCAGCAATCCGTCTTGCTGTTCGGCACATGAATCAAAATGCCCGGCGTGGTTTCGTTACCGATTTGCACCATTTCCGGAGTCGCATTCACTTGCTTAAGCGAATTAATCAAGTCGTAAGTGTAGTTGTACACGGAATCCGCCATGGCATCGGAGCTTGTCACATTACGCCAGCGGCTCGGGATAATCTGCTTGCCAGGATCCGCCCAGTTGTCGCTGTAATGGATGTCCAGCAAGAAGGCCATGCCTGCCGCCTTAATCTTTTTCGCATACGCAATAATGTGGTCCTTGTCGGCATAACTTTCGGCATCATGATCGCAGCCCGACGCCGCATAACCGTACTGCGCCTTCGGACTCACAAAAGTCTTCAAGCGAATCGCATTGAATCCGTGGTCTTTCAGGAGCGTAAAGATGTCTTTTTCGGAGCCGTCGACATCGTAGAACTTGGTACCCCAGCGCTCGTATTCCTGCACCGTCGAAATGTCCGCACCGTTATAGAAGCTAAAGTCAAGCGCAGGCCCCTTGCTCGAAGAAGAGGGCGGCTCCATTCTAGAAGAAGATTCCGGAGGAGGTTCCATCTTGGAAGACGAGGAACGCGGCGGCCTCGAATCCGAAGACAAATCGGGAACAATTCTCGACGAAGACGATTTCGGCAATATAGCGCCCGAAGACATTTCCGCCGACGAAGAACCCGACATCACACCACCCGATGACATTTCTATATCCGCAGAAGAAATCGGCAGTTCCGTACCCGAAGACTCCGGTACATTCGATTCCGACGAAAGCAGAGGTTCAAATGCAGACGAGAATTCCAAGCCGATTGAATCGCCACCGAGGCTCGGCGAACTATAATCCGGCTGCTCGACACCAGGTTCCACATAAAAAGTATCTCTCTGGACACTACTCGGCGAAGAATCAACCACCTCGTAATCAAACTGGGCGGCATTATCCGAATCGCCACCGCAAGCGCTCAAGGTAAGCGCACCAAACACAAAGCCAAATGGTAAAAGCTTATTCAATCCCATGCCTCTAATCTATACAAAACGCCCTTAAAAATCAACAAACGAATTCTTTACACTGGGCCTTGCGCGGCAAATATAGCGCCATATACAGCAAAAGGCCCCGCAAAGCGGAGCCTTTCGCTAAATTCAACAGACAGGGCTAAGCCCTATGCCGTAAAATTACTTGACCTGGAAATAGTAGGTCTGCAGAGTCTTGCCATCCTGGGAGAGCTGGAGAATCTGCTTGCCAGCCGGGAGGTTACCCGTAATCTGGAACAAGTTTTCAGCCTTGTATTCCACGTTCAGAGCAGTGCCCTTGTCCTTGTTGACAAAGAGACCGGTCTTTTCGTCAGCACCGAAGCCCTGGCAGTCGGAGTGGTCAGCGACCTTGCCTTCGACGGCGGGGTAAGTGGTGGCGACCAGCGGAGAAGTCACGGAGCTAGCATTCACGTAGAACACGTTGATGGAAGCGTCCACAGCCAACGGAGCCGGGAGGTTAGAAACCTTGGCAGCGCCCTTGTCAGCCTTCTTTTTCTTCTTCTTGTCAGTCTTCTGGCCAGGAACCTTGCCTGCATCGGTGTTGATCGGCATGGTCAAACGGTAACCGGCAACAGATTCGCTGCAGCTCGTGGAGTACACGACCCACTGGTTATCAATCTTTTCAGGACCTTCGGTAGTACCGCTCTTGTAGAGACCCGGCTTGATCTGGTCGCTGTATTCGTACAGAGTCACAGAGAGGTTCGGGTTCTTTTCGTCGGTAGCAATGTTCTGCTGGCCGAGAATGTACTTGGAGCGACGAGCCTTGATCAGGTAGTTGCCAACGGGCACCTTTTCGAACTTGAACTTACCCTGCTGGAGATCAGTCTTGTACGGGTACTTCGGGTTCTGGGTACCGAAAATGGTAGAATCCATCCAAACAGTGGGCATTTCGATAGCCTTGCCGGTAAACGGATCAAGAACGACACCTTCGATAGTACCAGTCTTCTGGCAACCGGTCATAGCCATAGCCACGAGAGCGGCTGCACCAATAAAGAGTTGCTTTTTCATAAGAGTCCTTTTTAAGAAAAGGCTCCCTTTTTATAGGGAGCCAATTCATTTATCTGTAATTATTCAGCGTCTTCAGCCTTGGCAGGAGCAGCCTTGCGGGTCTTACGCTTTGCACCAGTGATGTTGCCAGAGAAACGCTTGTTGAAGCGGTCGATACGGCCAGCCGTATCCACGCGATGCTGCTTGCCCGTCCAGAACGGATGGGTATCAGCCGTAATTTCGAGAGAAATTACGCTATATTCAACACCATCGATAGTCTTCTTTTCGGCGGAAGACTTCGTGGAGCGGGTGATGTATTCTTTACCCGTATTCGCATCGACGAACACGACCGGTTGATAGTTAGGGTGGATACCTTCTTTCATTTTTAAACTTCCTATTGAAGCAGTTAATTTTGAGAGCCTAAATTTAGAAGAATTCGGCCATTTTGGCAAGGGAAATAGTATTTTTGGGAGTATGAACAGTTTTTTTAAGGCATTTTTTACAGTTATTCCCGCATTTTTGATGGGGTGTGGCAACGACAGCCCCGTTGCAAAGATCATCGTCACCGACCAAAAAATGCCCCTTACCGAGTGGCCCGACAGCGCCTACATCGCCGGTTTGGACTCTATTTTGGCACTGGAGCCCATTAAAAAGGGCGCAGACGCCGAAGCCAAAATCAACATGAATGTGTTCGAAGCCCCGGTTTTCAAGCTGCCAGGCTCTGTCACGGGCAAAAAAGACGCAACCCCGAAGGCGAACCACGCAGGCAAGTCCGCGGGGGCAAAACAGGCAAATACCCCCAAGGCCGACAATTCCGCGGAACTCTTTGCAGACCGGTTCGCGACAGCGCTTTCCAAGTTGCAGTCCGATCCCTCTAACGCAAGCCTGTATAAAACGGTCACCGCAAACGACGGCGACGACCTGTTCAAGCTGTTAAAGCGTACCTACGGCGCCGGAGTCCAAGGACTCCCCCGCTTTTACGTGCTTTCGGCCCTGCAATCCGTAAACGCCGGCGTCATGCTAGAGCATTTAAACGCCGGCGATAAAGTCCGCGTCCCTAAGCTCTAAGGGGTATTGACATTTTAAAGGAGAGAACATGAAAAAGATCTATTTATTGCCCCTACTGTTGGCCCTATTCGCTTGTTCCAATGAAGACACCATGGTACAAAAAGTAGACCTCGGGCAAGACTCACCCAACGACCAGGAGATTTCGTCATCTTCCGAAACAGCTATAGAATCGTCATCCTCCAGGGAGGCTTCGACAATCGAGTCATCTTCTGACGCTCTCCCTGAATCTTCGTCGAAAGAACCGGAATCTTCATCCGAAGCACCGGAGTCCTCTGCAGCCGAGGCACCGGAATCTTCTAGCAGCGAACGCGTCGTTATCAATTTCGATTCACTGCCAAGCTTTGTCGATGCAAGAGATTCCCAGTCCTACAAGTACATCACCATTGGCGAGCAAGTCTGGATGGCCGAAAATTTGCGCTACCGCAAGGGTTTCGATTCGTTGAACCATATCAACGACTGGTGCTACAACAACCATGACGACAGATGTGCCGATTACGGAGCCCTCTACACTTGGAGCGGCGCCATGAACGTCGATGAAAAATACAATACGGAACGCCTTTGGCGCAAGCGACCGGATGCTCCTGTTCAAGGGATTTGCCCCGAAGGTTGGCACCTGCCCACCACAAAAGATTTCGAGGTCCTGCAAAAATTAAGCGGCAACACCAACGCCTACGAAAAACTGCGCGCCCCCTATAGTTGGGAAAACGGTACCGTAGGCACAAACGAAGTAGGATTTTTCGCCGTCGGTTCAGGATATTTAGAGCACCGCACCCCCACTTTTACCGACAGTCTGAACATCACAGGTTTCTGGGTCGCTAGCGACATTTCCTACGAAACGGCCGATGTCTTTGCAATTATCACACGAGTCATGTACCGTTCACCCACCAAGGACAAGCGAAACGGATACTCAGTCCGCTGCATTAAGGGCGAAGGCGAAGTTCTCGACAGCAGCAACATCTATCACAAGCCCCTCTGGGACGATATGAAAGAGCGGATTGATTACGGTCTGTTAATTGACGAACGAGACCATCATTTCTACAGAACCGTTAAAATCGGCGAACAGACCTGGATGGCCGAAAACCTGAACTACGACGGAAATTTCGGCGGATACTGCCAAGACGACTTAGAAGAAAACTGCGACCTGTACGGAAGGCAATACTTCTTTACGCAATTGCTCGAAATAAGCAAGCCGACCGTCACGGTACACTATTACGGCGTCAATTTGCCCGCACAGGGCGTTTGTCCCAACGGCTGGCATATTCCTGACTCCACGGAATGGAATACCTTGATTGCATTTGCAAAAAGCGCCCGCGGAAACGAATTCCCCCACAATTTGGTTGCTAGGAAATCGTTCAGACGCATCAACGGAGCCCAAGACTCCGTCAGTTTCTGGGGGTACGACACTTACGGTTTCAGCATCTTCCCCTATTATAAGGCAAAATACTATTCAACCGGAGAATTCGGCATAGGCGCAGTATTTGCATCTAGCATCCAATACTCTGGAAGCATCAGCGGATACCACTCCTACCAATTCTGGGCAACTCCTATATCTGAGGAAACAGGCGTTACGTTCGAAGCTATAGGCCGTTCCGTAAAAGATTTTGACGCCCATGTCCGTTGCATCAAGAACTAGCAAGTACGACAAGTTCTAAATATGAAAAACGCTCCTGGAATCAGGAGCGTTTTTTAAACCAGATTTTCCAGCGAGGGATTAAAGCACGCCTTTGCTACTCGGAATGCCCTTCACCGTGCGGCTCGGGGCAATCGCCATCGCCACAGCGCGAGCGAATGCCTTGAAAATCGATTCCAGACAATGGTGATTGTCATTGCCGTAGAACAGTTCCACATGCAAGTTCATGCGGGCGTTTTCGCAAAAGCTCTTGAAGAAGTGTTCGAACATGCTTGCTTCGATACCGCCAGCCATGGCAGCCGGGAGCTTTACGTTCCACACAAAACCGATGCGGTTGCTAAAGTCAATGCACACGCGGCTCAAAGCCTCGTCCATCGGCACAAAGTAAAAGCCGTAGCGTTCAATGCCCTTCTTGTCACCGAGGCATTCCACGAAAGCCTGACCAAGCACAATGGCAATGTCTTCCATGCTATGGTGCATATCCACGTGGATATCGCCCTTGCAAGTCAAATCCAGGTGAATGCCACCATGAATTTGGAACAAATTAAGCATATGGTCCAAGAAGCCGTTACCGGAATCGATCTTGCCCGGAGTAGAATCATCCAGGTTTAAAGAAAGAGCGATATCGGTTTCGCCAGTCTTGCGAGTGAGATTCGTGCTACGCATATTGAACCTTTACTTTACGATTCTGCCACCGTACACGCGGAAGCGCGTCACGCGGCCAAACTTCATTTCAGGCAGCGGAGTTTCCACGCCGTTCAAGAGCATCTTGGCAATTGCAGTCGGATCGCCAATCGTTACGCACAGGGTATCGCCGGTGTTATAAACCATGCGAACACCGGCTCTAGAAATATTGGCTTCCTTCAAGAATTCGTTTGCATCTTCACGACGCTTGAGGCCGACCCAAGAAAGAGCTTCGCCAGAACCGATCAACACGAAATTTGTCTTGTTGGTTTTCGGAGCTTCTTTTTCTGCAGCCTTTTCTTCCTTCTTGGAATCAGACGAAATGAAAATCGTTGCAGAAGCGGGCAAATCGGATTTCTTCACCGCTTCGTCAACAACAGCCTGGCTAACCGTAGCATCAGCCTTCTTGGCAGAAGAATCCTTCGCCGAGGAATCCTTTGCAGCCGTAGAATCCACAGCCATGGAATCTACCGGAACAGCTTCAGCGCCATCGGGAATTTCCTGAGTACCGACAGATTCTTCCTGGGCCACCGGAGCCTTTTCAGCCGGCTGGGAATCCTGCGCCTGCTTCGTCGCAATGGATTCAAGATCCAGGAAATGAGAAGCGACTAGGAATGCCAGTACGAGAATGACAATAACAACCGGAACGGCGTAGCTTTTCTTCTTGATTTCATCTTCTTTCAAGGGAGAAAGCTTGATCTTTTCAGAAGATCTTGTTTCAAAAAACGGCTTAGAAGGACCGCCACATTCGGCGCTATAGGCTCTAAGCATCTGGTCCACGTCCATATTGAGCTTATGGCCAATAGAACGCAAGTAACCACGCACATAAGCGGCAACCGGGAAAACTCTCCAGTCGCTAGCTTCAATAGCCTTTACATAGGAAACACCAAGCTTGATTTCATCAGAAAGCTGTTCAATCGTCATTCCGCGAGCGGCGCGGACTCTTGCAATAAAGTCACCCAACTTTTCTTCGGGCAGCATCTCTTCTGGCTGAATAGACATTATACCTCTACCTTCAAATCTTCCAACATCCCGAGCATCCGTGCCACAGGCAAACCCACCACGTTGTAGTAGCACCCCCGAATTTCCTTGATAAGCCTTGCACCACCGGTCTGAATTCCGTAGGCGCCGGCCTTATCCATCGGGTCCTTAGAATTTACATAATTTTCGAGCTCTTGACTGGAGCAGTTTCTAAAAACGACCTCTGTTTCTTCACATTCCGCTTTAATAATTTGTCCGCCATGGGCGATTGCCACGCCGGTTATTACTTTGTGCGATCTCCCGTTAAGCTTTGTAAGCATTTCTAAAGCTTCCGCTTCGGTATGGGGCTTGCCCAGAGGCTTGCCGTCCAGGAACACCAAAGTGTCAAAGCCCAGCACAATTTCTGAAGGCATCTTGCGAGAAACCGCCAAGGCCTTGATAGAGGCATTTTCTTTCGGGAAATCCAGCGGATTGGTAGAAGAGGGCTTTTCCTCTTCGTTAGAAACCACCACCTCAAAGTTCACGCCAATCAACTGCAGAATTTCTCTGCGCCTCGGCGAACCACTCGCTAAAATCACTTTCGTTTTTCCCATCATATCATCCTTTTTTACTCAGAGGGAGCTTTCTGCGACCGACCTCACTGCTCAAAGCACCGCAGGTGCGCCCTCATCGCTAATTCGTCTCCGTACTACCCGCATTAAGTTTGATATCCGGCAAATCTCTCACGTAAATCGAGAAGCTCCAACCAGCGGCAGGTCCCGTAGGCGTCCAGCTAAAGTCAAGTTGCCAGCAATGCAGTACACGGTTAAAGGTAAAGCTGTGAGTCACAAAGCGACCTTCGTTATAGTTATAGCGCGTGCTATAAGTCATTTCCCAGTTCTTGGTGGGCTGCAAGCTTGCGCTGATTCCCGTAGAATGGGTAACGCGGTCCTGGAACAAGTCGCGTGCCACACGGGTACTGCTAAAGCTATAGCTGTAATCGAAGCCGAATGTCCACTTGAGCATTTCGTACTTGCCCATCTGCGAGGGCAAACCACCATTAAAATCACCACTCCAATTAAAGCGCTTCGAAAAATCGTAGCCCCAATATGTGAGTTCAGGAACCTGAACCTTATTGGGATTCTCGGTGAACTTATGGTAAACGCTATGACGTGTATTGATCGTGAAAAGGTAATCCGGCAAAATCTGGAAACCGAACGAAGACGTAATATCCGAGAACTGCAGGGAATCGGCGGCAAAGTTATAAGACACGTTATGGCGTGTCGTCAAGAGGCGTCTGGTACCGTACTGGTCTTCTACCGCGCGGCCTTCTTCGCCCTTGGTCGTATCGGCCGCATGGCCCACCACTTTCAAGTACTTGATATCAAAGTCGTTGTTAAGGCCAAAGCCCACCGTTTTCTGCTTAATCTGGTAAGGAGTCTGTCCCAACAGCGGGTGCGGTGCGAACTTTTTCACCGTATCGATTTCAGGAGCGTAGGTGTAAGACACGCTTGGAGAAAGCACATGCCGCGCACCCGTAAAGCGTCCGATTTCAGGAACCCAGATACCATAGAGTTTCGTATCTGCGGTAATACTATAGTTGTGGTTGTATGCGACCTGACCGTATTCGTCATGTTCGGGATCAAGGCTCATGTAACGCTTGCGGTACTTGAGGGAATCTTCAGGGTTAATCCAGCCCGTTCCAGTCCAGTAGCCTGTAAAGCTCGCACGCGGCGTCAAGTTGATGACATCGAAAATCGAGGTTGAATAATCCAAGGAGTAGGTACCCGTGTAACCCACGTATTCTGCCGTCGTATCTACCGCATTCACCGTGTCGCGGGCTCGCTTGGTGTAATAGTTGAAGCGGTTGTTAAAGTTGTAGTTGAACTTTTCCAGGTAACTGATAAAGGAGCCGTCTTCATAAGCTTCTTCGTCTTCATCCAGTTCGAAGGTGAAGAGCTGGCCACTCATACGGTACTGGACATCCGGGATTTCGCGTTCCATCATGTCCGTCACCAAGTTATGGCTCTGGCGGGCCTTCACCGTAAGGCTCTTGTTCGTTCCGAATCGGCCCGAGTAAGTCAACTGAGCATTGGCCTGTTGGTTCAAGATGGTTTCCGCATCAAGGGCTTTATCTTTACGGATACTTTGGCTACTGACGAACGAGCCCGAGCCGCTCAAGGTCTGCTTGCCGTCGGGAGTCAAGTTCTGGTTATGCGTAAAACGAATATCGTAACCGCTGTTGGCCATATCGAATTCTTCGAGATACGCCGTATACGACAAGTTTCCATCCAGCACATAACGCTTCTTGTAGCGCACTTCGCCCGTCAAGGTAGAACGTTCGAATCGGGCTTCGTCACCTTCGATAATGTCGCCCTTGACCGTTGCATCCCAGTAATCGTTTGCCGCATAATAGAAGCCGAGGTTACTCATGTAGTAGCCCTGCTTCTGGTCGCCACCGAACTTGGGAGTCAAAAGACCCGACTTACGTCCGCTCTTCAAAGGAGCCACAATCATAGGCAGCACCGCCACAGGCACATCGGCAATGTTCAACACCACGGGGCGCGCCGTAATGGTTTCCTTGGGCTTCACCACCATGCGTCGTCCATAAAAATAAAAGTGCTGGTGCGTAGAATCGTTACAGGTACTAAAGTCGCCGCGGGCAATCTGAATTCGCTGGTCCGGAAGTCTGCGAACTTCCATACCATTCAATTGCTGGTTGTCCTGGTAAGTCGTGGCGTAATAGATTTCACCGATGCGGCTTTTCATATTGTACTTGAGCCGCATCCCCGAAAGGGACGGATTCTTGGTCTCACGGAGCACCGGGTCGCCCGTCGCCGCCAAAATACTGTTTTCCTGATCGAACAGAATCGTGTCGGCATCCAGAGTGGCCGAACGGTACTTGAGCTGAGCGCTATTATTCAGATTGAAAGTGGATTTATCGACATCGTAAACAAGGTCTACGGCACGGTATTCAATGGTATCGACACCGCTCGTGTCACTCATCCAGTCCACTTCGGTGGTATCCTCTTCTTCTTGTACCCGCTCTTCGAGTTCAAAGCGAGTCATCTCCTGGCCGAAGGCGACCGGAGCGGCGATGGCAAAAATCCATAATGCCAAAAAAGCCCACAGAAGACGATGGGTTCTAGATAAAATCACGTTGCGGATAATTTAGAAAAATGCAAAAAAAGAAACCCCCGATTTTGTCGGAGGTTGTAAGAAAAACGATCTGCGATCGAATTACTTCAGCACAGCGTTCTTGCCGGAGACAGAGCCGTTGTGGTCAATACGAACAAGGTAACGACCGCTCGGAATGTTTTCACCGTTCCAACGGAGCGTATTGAAGCCCGGCTGAGCGTTTTCGGCACGGAGCGTTGCCACTTCAGCACCATCGGAATTCAAGATGGTGACGATTGCAGTACCGGCAGACTTCAAGTCAAAGCTAATGGCCTTGCGGGTAAAGCCCTTGAGGCTAGAAGAAGACTGCTTGGCAAGCTGCTGCTTGGGTGTCTTGGGCGCAAACTCGTCGGCACGTTCGATGTAGATGCCGTTCAAGTTCGTAGCCTTCACCTTGGCGTCAGAGGCAACCAGCGAGCCCTGTTGGAGCACGGCAACCAGCTGTTTGCTGTTGCTTTCGGTTGCGCTTGCGTAGGTTTCAAGTTCCTGAGCGTTGAATTCAGCCTTATTGTACCAAGATTCCACCTTGGCGCTTTCCAGATCCTTCACAGTAATCTGGGCACGACGGATGGTAGCGGTATAGGTTTCGCCTTCACTCACGTACGTGATTTCAAGCGGTTTGTTCACCGTACCGCGAAGCATGGACTTGGACTGTTCAATATCGTTACCCTTGAGGCTCACACCGTCAACGGCAGTAATCACGTCACCTGCCTGGAGCTTGGTATCAGCAGCAGGGGTACCCGGAATCACTTCGGCAACCTTAACACCGTCACCGATTTGGTAAATGGTCACACCGATACCGCCGAATTCTTCGTCAGCCATGATCGGGGCAGCAAGCATCGCTGCAACAAGAGAAGCCTTGACAAACTTGTTCATAAAAACTCCTTATAAATTCTATACGTTCTAAATATATAATAATTCACCGTTTCGGCAACTCCATTTGTTTGGATTATTCTGATTTTTGTCGTAACGGAGCCAAACCTTTACAAAAAAGCCTCAAAAAGCGATAAAACAGGCATGAAGAAGAATTATTTTCAGGACATCGCCAAAAAACTCAACAAAAATACCCAAAATACCGAAAACGCAGGTCCGAACTTCGCCCTTCTTAAAATCACCGAATACTGGGTTCGCTTTCTGCAAGCAGATCCCGATTACCTGAACGTCGAACCGCTTGTTACGCTCATGAATTTCGAGGCAAAGACCGAACTCGTCTACGCGCTCGCTAAAATCGAAGAAGAAAACCTACGCCGCCCTGCCGCCGTTGCATCAAGAGTAAACTACTGTGGTCCCCATGGTCGTTCCTTTCTCCAAAAATACCCGAACAAAGATTACCATTTCGAAGTGCAGCACTGCATCAACAATATCAAGCAGCTCACCCGCGACGTATTTTCCGCCAACGAGTGGAAAAATTTCAAGGACATCATCATTCCGCTCTTCATGAAATTCGCCTGGGGTGAACTTTCTAAAGGCGTTCCCGAAAACAACGTTACCGTAGAACGAATCGAAAAATTGCAGAACATGTTCCACCTGCAAGATGACGAAATCGAAATCATTCTGTATCTCTGGTTGCAAGAATACGAAGAAATGGAAGTCACCTCCAAAAAGAAAGGACCTACGGCAGGCTCTCGCAGCCGTTACATCGAAAGAGATTTCGACCAGATTCCTATTGCAACAGGACTTTCTAAGCAGCGCGTATTGGAACTTACCGGCAGCGAATCGCTTCTTTCTAAGCTCGGAATCCTCAATGAAGAATCCGATCTTGACCGCGATGTGGTATACCACCTGTGCGGACAAAACGAAATTACTAGGATCAGCAACATCGAAATGGCCGAAGCACCCAAGATTCCGTTCCCGATTCTCGCCAAGGATCGCCCCGAAGCAGACACGCTCACGTATCTGCTAAAAAATCATGATTACCAAAAATCGCTCAACATTCTGTTCTACGGTCGCGCAGGCACAGGCAAATCGGAACTTGCCAAAGCAATCGCTCAAGAAGTCGGGCTCCCGATGTATGTCATCAAGGCATCCGACAAGGGCGAACGCTTCTGTAACGACCTCACCAACATTGGCGACACGATTCTGCGCCGTCGCGTAAGATCCATTCGATTTGCCGCCATGAACAACCAAAACGCCAAAACGATCATTCTGGTCGACGAAGCAGACCAAATGCTGAACGGCCTCGAAAAAGGCGCACTCAATATGCTCATGGAAGATATCCACACGCCCATTATTTGGATTTCGAATTCCATGTCATTCGTACAAGAAAGCACCTGCCGTCGCTTTGACTTTTCGATGGAATTCAAGAACTTTACTGCCGAAAAGCGAGCAGTCCAGCTGCATTCCGTACTGGAATCGCTCCATGTTCCCGACATGATTAGCGAAGAAGACATTCAGGCAATCGCCGCCGAATACCCCGTAACCGTAGGCGGATACACCAAGGCCATTCAAAATGCCATTCCTGCCGCCAAGCAGGACAAGGCCACCGCACTTTCCATTGTGCGCAAGACACTCGATGCCCACGCAAATCTCTTAAAAATTGAGCGGGACAACACCCGCGAAAAAATGACGCATGCCCCGAGCTACGCGCTTACCGGGCTCAACATTGACCAAGACGTAGATGACATTCTCGAAGTCGCCGAAAATTTCAACCACATTTGGGAAAAACTTGACGGGAAATCGGCAGCCCAGTCGCTCAACCTGCTTCTTTACGGCGCCCCGGGCACCGGCAAGACCGAATTCGTACGATTCATCGCCCGCAAGCTGAACCGGAACCTGGTCATTAAGCGGGCAAGCGATTTGCTCGGCATGTATGTAGGCGAAACCGAGGCGAACATCAAGGCAGCCTTCGAAGAAGCCGAAGAAAGCAAGGCCATCCTCTTCTTCGACGAAGCTGACAGCTTCTTAAACAACCGCGGCAACGCTAACTACAGCTACGAAGTCCGCCAAGTGAACGAGCTCTTGACACAAATGGAAAACTTTAACGGCATCTTTATTGCCGCCACCAACTTTAACGATCGCCTCGACAATGCATCTATGCGGCGTTTTGCATTCAAGGTGAAGTTCGACTACCTGAACACCGCTGGAATCGAAACCGTATGGCAGTCATTCTTCCCTAAAATCAAGTGTCCCGAACATGTCAAGCGTATGACCATGCTTGCCCCAGGCGACTTCAACGCAGTCTACACACAGCTGCGTTACATGCCCACGAAAAAGCTCACCGCCGACTGCATCGCCGCTGCACTCGAGCGTGAAATCGCCGCGAAGGACGCTCGAGTAAATCGCCACATGGGATTCTAAAAAATGACCCGCCGGCTTTACCGACGGGTTTAATTTTGCAATACAGTTACCAGTTAATGAAGAAGCATCACTTATTTTTTAGGGCATCCGAAATGTAGCAGATTTTTTCTTCGGTTCGAAGCCCCAAATAGTCGCCTTCAAAATCATCGCCAGTCACATTTTTCTGCGAATAGCAAACCGAATCATTGCGGTTCATTTCGGCGACATCGCTTGCATGGTACCCACGCAGCAAGTCTTCATGCTTTTTAACATATTCCACTTTTTCCTGAAAAGTGTACAGGTTGATAAACTTATCCGGATCGCATAAATGCATCAAGCCATTACGAATCTGAGCCGGAGAATCCTTCCTGACTTTCAGCACGAATTCAACTAGAGCCGCCTTGACCTCGTCCACGTTGTCAAACTTAGGTCTGTTCGGCCAAGAAAGAAAACGTTCAAAAACAGAATAAATCAATTTCAAGTCGCTTTTCTTTCCGACCTGCATTTCCCACAAACCGGCGTTGCCATACTCCTGGCGTTCTAATCCCAGAAATTCTCCATACGCTCCGCATTCCGTATCTACACCTTCGGCACCTAAAGTCCATAGCCAGTGCAAATGCGCAGCAATCAGCAATTTCTTGGAATTTTTTTCCTTAAACTCCTTAAAATACGCCAAAGCATCTTCGTAAGCCTTTTGGCGTTTATCAAAATTCTCTGCTTTTTCGGCACACGCCTGTTTATAGCGCTCCATACGCTCCGCCACTTTCTGCTCACGTATCTTTATTTTGTCAAGTACCTTCTGGTAACGAGCCTGGAACTGTTCTTCGGTTTCCGTCTTCTTTTTCTTGGGCATTTTAACTTCGTTAAAACAATCCATTTCTTTCGGCTTCTTGGGCAACTTGGCGCATTCACCCGGATCAGACGGAATAGACGGATAATCGGAATCCGGCATACTCAAGAAATCGAGTACCTCAGCCTTGTACCCATTACAGTCGCTCGTATAATCATCAAAACGATCGTCATCGTGAGCCACGTCGTTTTCATAAACCTGAAAACGCTTCTTGAACTTAAAATAAGACTCGCCCTGATTTCTTGACGGTCTTTCCGTCCAGTTAAAGGGTTGAGAGCCAAGAATCAGCTCGGTAAAACTCTGGTCTGTACCCGCAAATTCAATGGAGCCATCTTCGTTCTCTATCGCCGGCTTCGAAAAATCGATTACTCGATCTTCAATGACAGTCTTTTTCAAGAACGCATCGAACAAACGGTAGATGCGTTCACACCCCGCTTTCATAAAGCGAGCAGAAGACTCTGAACCCAAATTGCTGACATTGACCATGTGTACCTCTTGTGTTGAAACTAATATTTTTTTAGTAGAAAAGGGACAAAAATGGAAAAAACTAGAGCGCCTCGCACATTCTGTCAAAGATGTAACGGATTTTATCTTCAGTGCGGTCGGCACGGTAAACGTTATTGTCATCCACCTTGCCGATTCGCTTAGAATAATAGACACTATCCTGAGCCTGAAGTGTTGTATAACCTTCAGCCTTGTAATTCTGCAAGAACGACGAGTGGCTTGCAATATAGTCCAACTTCAATTCGTAAGAATAGAGATTAATATACATGTCGGGGTCACACAAGTGCAACAAACCGTTACGAATCGGAGCGTCAAGATCGATTCGAGTCTTGAAAATGAAGTCAATCATCGCTGACTTGACCTGATCAACATCCTGGAATTCCGGCTTGTTCGGCCAGGTTAAAAAACGGTGAAGAATGGAATAAATCAGCAATAGTTCCTTTTTCAAGCCCATTGCAGAGACGCGAGCAAACCACAAGCCCTGATCCACTTTATAATCTTCGACATTTTCAGCCCAATGTTCCTCAATACCCGCAAACTTGCCGAACTTTCCGCACGACGTTTTAACGCCCGACATTCCCAGAGACCACAACCAGTACAAATGTGCAACCAGAAGCAATTCGCTCTTATGGAATTCCTTCCATGCAACGTCTTTACAAAGCTCCCTTAAAACAGCAGCCGGAGCCTTGATAATAGTTTCGACACTCTTTTTATACTGTTCGCCGCCATTTTTGCCGCAAACCAGCTCGGAAAACGAGATTTCTTCGCCATTTTCGCCAAACAGCTTAGCGAAATCAATAGAGCTGTCTTGATAGTCTATCGCGCACTTCGAAAAATCGACTGCGCGATTTTCCATCATGGTGCATTCAACGAACCCCGCGAACAGATTATAGATGGGTTCATATTCGTTGACCATGAAACGGTCTAATACATGGATGTTATTGATTTTAGTCATTTCCATAAGGAGCCTCACTTTTGATTGAATTTTTTGAAAAAAAATTTGAAGTTTTAAGGGGAGTTTTGAGTGGATATAGGGGTAAAACCAGAAATATTACTATTTCTAACAAATTAAAAAATCAAAATTTTAAATTAAAAAATTAAATCACCAAACCCATAAGCTTATCAAATATAGTAAAAAATGTCATTTTTGTAAAGAGCATTATTTGACAATAATTGTCATTTGACAAAAACGTTATTGATGGCGATAAGACAAAAAAAGGAGATTATTATGGATTCATGTACCGTCATTTTTTCAAACATGGGCGACACCGACACGCTGGTTCTCAAGCACATCTGGGAAGGTCTCCCCAACGTAAAGGTTGTCGAAGTCAACAACCACAACGGTCCCTGGGCTAAAAAAGTCAACTCCGCCATTCTAGCCGAAAAAGACACACTTATATTATGTGGTCACGGCTACCCCAGCGGACTATTGTCGCCGCAAATGCACGGCGAACAGTTTCTCGTTTCCGAAAGGAATGTCCGTTACATCAAGGCAAAGCGAGTCATCGGGATCTGGTGTTACGCATCGTCGTTCGCCAAAAGTGTCAATCTGAATGGATTTTTCTCGTCGATGTTCATCAGCAACCCTATCGAAGCGCACATCAATGGTTGCACCCGTTCCGATGCGGCAACCATCACCCGCGAAGAAATTCTGTTCGGCCAGCGTCTGAACCAGCTCATCGCAAGTGACACCCCCATGAGCGAATGGAAGGACAAGCTGATCGACCAGGCCGACATGAACATCGATATCGTCAGGTTCAATTATAAGGGACTGACGTATTTGAAATAATAGACAAGGGAGGGGTTGCCCCCTCCCTAAGACCCTCCTTACACTCGGAACAAGTTCCTTCGTGGGCACCTTCGGTGCAGAAGACTATTATATATAATAATCGAAATCGTCTTCCGGCAATTGAGCGGCGACTCGGAGTTCATCATATTTACAACGAGCTCCTTTAAACATTTCTCTATATCCCGTACCTACAACGTTTCGCAAGTCCCAATGGCGAACATCGCCCTCAAATTGAGAATTTTCAAACATAGAACCAGCCCCAATAACATTGGAAACGTCCCATTGGCTGATATCGCCATTGAATTGCGAATTCTTGAACATTTCGTGCATATACGTAACATTAGAAACATCCCACTGGCTGATATCGCCGTTAAACGGAGAGTTCAAAAACAATTCGCTCATATCCGTCACATTTGACACATCAATGTAGTTCAAGTCACATTCATTTCCATTTCTTTCAATAGCCACTTCTATAATTTTTTTAAGATGATCCCGATCCCAGGCAACAGCTTTATTCACAGGTCTCGCAATTCTATACCAAGAAGGGTAATCATTCGCCCATTCAATGGGAGAATTGTTAAACATACCATCTAAATTCGCTTCGCCAGACACATTCCAATGGCTAATATCGCCATTAAATCGGGAAAAAGCAAACATAAAATGCATGTTCGTCACATTAGAAACGTCCCATTGGTCAATGTTACCGTTAAATCGGGATCCATAAAACATAAGCTCCATATTCATTACATTAGACACATCCCATGAACCGATGTCGCCTTTGAATTGGGAATTTCCAAACATACCAAACATTCCCTTCACATTTGACACATCCCATCGGCTAACATCACCATTAAATTTAGACCCACAAAACATTTCGCCCATCTCAGTCACATTGGAAACATTCCATTGACTAATATCACCATTGAATCGGGAATTATTAAACATACGAAACATATTCGTTACATTTGAAACATCCCATTGGCTAATATTGCCATTAAACCGGCTTCTTTCAAACGCTGTTCGTTCAAATTCATCAAATTCAGCAATAACATCCGCATCAGTTTCCGGATCATAAAGTTCTTCAAATTCAAACAGCCCGCTCATGTCCGTCACACGCGACACATCGATAAAATTCAGGTCGCATTCAAGGCCATTTTCCTCGATAGCCAGATCAATAAGTTCAATGAGATGTTCTCTATTTTGGGCGATCATGATAAATCCTCTTTGATTTTTTAGAAATATATATTAAAAATCATATTCTCAGCCGAACATACACTCTTTACTAACCACTTTCGACATATTCCACTTGCTGATGTCTCCGTTAAATGGAGAGTTGGCAAACATACAGTCCATATTTTTCACACGCGACACATTCCACCTGCTGATGTCTCCGTTGAATTGAGAACGAGAAAACATTGAATTCATATTTTCCACATTAGATACATTCCAACGACCAATGTTTCCATTGAAACGAGAGTCATAAAACATACAGACCATATCCGTCACATGCGACACATCCCAACCACTGATATTACCGTTAAATTGGGATCCGCTAAACATAGAGCACATATCCGTTACATTAGACACATTCCATTGGCTGATGTCGCCGTTAAACGGAGTTTTTCTAAACATACCTCTCATATATGTAACGTTAGACACATCCCATCTGCCGACATCACCATCAAATTGAGATTCGTTAAACATCAAACTCATATCTATCACATGCGATACATCCCAATTACAGATATCACCATTAAATGGCGATTCGCAAAACATACGCTCCATATCTCTCACTTTTGACACATTCCACCGGCTGATATCACCATTGAATTGTGAGCGTTGAAACATAAAACTCATATCCTCTACATTCGACACATTCCATCTGCTGATGTCGCCATTGAATGGAGTCTTGCGAAACATAGCGCACGTAACAATTACTCTAGACAAATCCCAATTGCTGATATCACCGTTAAACGGAGAATTTTCAAACATAGCGCACATATTCATCACATTTGACACATTCCATTGACTGATATCACCATTAAATTGAGACCCGCTAAACATAGAGCTCATATCTTTCACGTTTGACACATTCCACTGGCTAATATCACCATTGAACTGAGAGTTCGCAAACAATTTGTGCATATTCGTCACACGCGACACGTCGATAAAATTCAAATCGCATTCATATCCATTTTCCTCGATAGCCTTTTTGATTAGATGCATGAGATGTTTTCTGTCGTAAGCGAAAACTTTAATCATAGTGCGACTCCTTTTTTAGTTTGAAAAAGCCATTTGCTTCCAATTAGGCATATTCGCATAACGCGCCTTGTACGCCTTGATGAATACGCGGAAGTCAATCGCCTTGTTTCGCATACGAGCGGTAACACTCAATTATCGCTTCCACGACACCATACCGTTGACATTTGAAGGGCAACACTAATTCGTATGGTTCGTAAATTCCATCAGAATGACGCGTCGTGGGTTCAGCCAATTCAACATCACTAGCTCGATGCGGCTCCCCCTTTTGCTTCAGGTCCTTATAAATTCGCAGAAGGGCAATGATTCGATCACGATTATAGCCATGAACCTCAGAATCAAGGAAAGCATTAATAGTCTGCTGAATAGGATGGTTGCCATCATACATCTTAATAATGGCATCCACAGGCTCATACTTCCCGCAATAATTTTCAAGACGCACCAGGCCATCCGGCGCCGGTTTCGACTTTTCTTTTTTTCCGAACCACAGAAATCCCATTTTAACCTACCTTTTTAAGATCTATTTTTTGAAAAAATTTTTGAGTAAAAAACTGAATTTTGGGGAGGATATAGAGAAAAACTCAAAAAAATCCTTAAATTTTTCTCTAACAAAAACCAACAATTTCTATTAAACAATTAAAAAATCAAACTCATAAAAGCCGGGCAAATATAGTAAAAAAAGCCATATTTGTCAAGTCAGAAAATGACATTAAAAAAGGTCCCACAAGGGGGCCTTTGAATTTGCTACTTAAACAAAGTAGCAAGAATTCTTTTGGAGTATTCGTCCGTGCTATCAACAATGCGGTCACACACATCTGTAGAAATGTCTAGACCGAACAATTCTTGATGCAGCATCATCAGCAATACATCAAAAATGCACGCCAGTAAAAACCGATGACAACCGTCATTGACAACAGTCGTCATCAAACCATAGCGATCCATGACTTCTTTCAAATCATTGAGCTTATTCTGTGAAAAACGCGGGGAAAATTCCTTCCAAATGTCTAAACCGAAATCCGGCCATCCTGAATTTTCATGGAATTCTTCATAGTCGCCATAGTCCATCTCATCATCATCTGGATATTCATCGGGAGATTCGTAGCCTTTTTGGCTCATGTCGTCCCAAATCGTGAGATTAGCCACCAGCTGGAACATAAAAATACTAGAGAAAACGAAATGCCGCATCGGATCAGATGCCGCACGGGCGCTACTTTTCGTTTTCGCATCAGCGGCGTTCTCGAACGTCAACCACGGGCGGCGTCCCCCTTCGCGCTCATAATCCAATTGGAATATGAAATGGAGATCATCCATGTAGTCGTTGCGCATGTAGTTCTGGATGTAATCAATGATGGGCTGGTTTGGATTGTTCTGACTCATAGTGTGTCCTTTTTTGAAAAAAACTTGAATTTTGGGGTGGATATAGAGATAAACTCAAAAAATCCTAAAATTTTTCTCTAACAAAAACCAACAATTTCTATTAAACAATTAAAAAATAAAACTCATAAAAGCTGAGCAAATATAGTAAAAAAAGCCATATTTGTAAAGTCAGAAACTGACACACCACCCACCCACAAAAAAAAAGAAAAAGGAATCGTTTTAGAAACGATACCTGTGAGCAGACATGCGGAAACGACGTTTGCGTTCGACAAACGTACTGACAGCCTTGAGAATTTCAGCCTTATTGTTCTTGATGGAGCCATCCATCAGCTTGGTGTAGATTTCAGACTGCAGTTCAGATGCATATGTAGATACTTTGAGCGGAAATTCACTTTTAATTTTTGTGCCACGAGCACATGTGAATATTTCGACGATTTCAGAGTAATAGTTGGAAAACCAACTGCAAGATTGCATGTTGTACATAGATACCTCTATGGAAAAATGTTGGATGTTATGGAATGTTTAAATGAAAACGAGATATAAAGGGATAATACAATAAAAACTAAGGACTATAATCCTTCAACAATTCCCTCAATCCTCTAATTTTTCAAAAAAGCTGAGCAAATATAGTAAAAAAAGCCATATTTGTAAAGTCAAATTTTGACATTAAAAAAGACCCCGCAAGGGGTCTAAAGATTTCAAATTTGAATTTATAAAAAATCATCTGCCTAGAGTTAGGCTACGATTCGGAACATCCAGCAATTGTGTTTCATATTTACCTCATAAAAAAAAGAGTCCATTTTCGCACCCAAATCCCCCCCCTTTACAAAATCCCCACAAAAACCGATATTATAGGTGTATAAAAATAGGAGAAGTTATGATAGGTGCAATTATCGGTGATACGGTGGGGTCGATTTACGAGTTTGACAACATCAAAACGAAGGATTTCGAGCTGATCAAAGACGGGGTTTCGCCCACGGATGACAGCATTTTGACGTTTGCGACGGCGGACTGGATTATGCGCGGGGGCGAAGCTTGGAAATACTACGTGGCATACGCGAGCAAGTACGATTGCCCGGTTGGCGGTTACGGCGGCGGATTCACCAGGTATGTAACTAGGGTTCGCGCAACCGGAAATCACGAGCCGTACAACAGCTGCGGTAACGGTTCCGCCATGCGCGTGTCGCCGGTGGGTTGGGCGTTCGATACCAAGGAAGATGTGCTGGCAAAAGCAAAGGAATCCGCGGAATGCACGCACAATCATCCCGAAGGTATCAAGGGAGCACAGGCAACGGCGCTTGCCATCTTCATGGCTCGCAAGGGGGCTAGCAAAGACGAAATCAAAGCGACTATGGAAAGCGAATTCGGGTACGATTTGAATTTTACGCTGGACGAGCTGCGTCCACAATACAGCTGGGCATACCCAGGAGCAGCACTCTGTCAGGGAACAGTCCCGCAGGCAATTCGCTGCGTTCTCGAAGCAACCGACTACGAAGACGCCATCCGTAACGCAGTCTCGCTCGGCGGGGACAGCGACACACTCGCCTGTATTGCAGGGGGAATCGCGGAACCCGTTTTCGGCGTTCCGAAAAAGCTGTACACTATTGGGATGAATATTTTAAAGCATTACTTCCCGGAACCGCACAAACTCGTGATCGATTTCGAGAAGAAGTTCGGAAATCGGGTGCTATAATTATTCGAACATCGTGCCATCGTTTTCGTCTTCGGCGCCGTCATCGTAGTCTTCAATGGACTTTCCGTCGGCGGGGACGATGATGAGGCCGAGCGTCACAGGATCGCCTTTCACGTTCAAGTAAGCTTCGAGCCACAAGTTCGTCGAAAGACGGAGCAGGCGCAGGTCGAGCATGGTGCCGCCCTTGTGAATGCTTTTCGGGTTCCTGTTGAAGAACAGGAACTTTTTATTGATGTATTCAAAGCGGTCCTTGTCGTAGTTGATCGACCATTCGGAATTGCCATCGTTTTCTTGGCGGTAGGTGCAGCGGTCGTTATCGATGTCGCATTCAAAGCTCGCGCTTTCGTGGTAACGCTTGTTCCATTCGCGGCTAAAGGCACAGCTCTGCACGCGGCCAGCACCATTGCGCTTTTTGTTGAGTTGGTCGTTGATGACCACAAAATCCATTTTCTGATTCTTGACCTGCTTGTAGACATCCATCAAAATGATGTACGCTTCAATATTGTTGGGGCATTTGCCGGTCAGGTTCACATCTTCGTGAGCCTTCAGCAAAGTCTGCTGCATGTCAATATCGATGGCGTCGGGAATTTCACTTTCCTTGATTTTATCGAGCACCTTCTTGGGCGGCACAAAGACCACCTTGTCTCCCTTCTTGATGGCATAACCCAGCTGGTCTCGCACATAGTCCAAGCACTGCTGCACGTGAATATGCACCGTATTGGAACCACCCGACACAAAGTCCACGCCAATGCGCACATTCCATTCACCTGCAGTACTACCGGCATTCTTGTCGATTTCACAGAAGGGATCTTCGCGGATACCGTCAATAAAAATCACTTTTGCATTCAGCTTGGTCACCACCGATTCTTCTTTATCAAGGGCGCCACCCAGACTCCAAAAGTTCGGATTCAGGCGGAGCACTTCGGCAAAGGCCTTGTCGCCATCAAGCGCCGGGAGCAAAGAGTCGTTGCGGGCATTCTTTTCTTTCAAAAGTTCGGAATACTCCGTTACAACGGTCATATTGCTAAAACCGTTACGCTTGGCGGGTTCAGGCATCGCTTGGGCAAACGACACCGCCAAAAGGCAAATTAAAGCAAACAAGGAAACTTTTTTCATACAGGAAATAAAATACAAAAAATTAAAGTTTTAAATCCGCCAAATTCATTAGATGCGGAATATGAAAATCCACCCAATTGGGGGTATCTGTGGTCGGATTCACGAAAATCGTGGTCCAGCCGCGTCGATGAGCCGGCTCCAAGTTACGGAGTGAATCTTCAAGCAGCACGATTTCCTTTGGATTTTCGGGATAGGCTACGCCCATGCCAGCAAGCTTTTCGGCCAGCCACTTTTCCATTTTCACATAGGCGCTATCGTGCGGTTTACCGACCCAATCCAACTGTTTCAGGTCAAAAACTCCATCAATCGCCGAATCGATCCCCATATGCGCCATCCCCGCTTCGCTCCAATCGTGACGGCCGTTCGTAAACACGAATCGCGGGCCTTTCAAGCTTTGCAACAAGGCCAACTTTTCAGGAGCTTTCTTAGGGTAAGTCAAAAAATCCGGCACATGGATAAAGTCGAAGAAATCGTCGGGATCCGTATTGTTCATGGCCATCAGGCCTGCAAGAGTCGTTCCGAACCGTTCTAAATAATCAGTACGAATCTTATGCGCCGATTCGAAATCGCCGCCGACTGTTTTTTGCACAAACAGAGAAATCCGGTGGTCCAGCGAATTGATGACACACCGCTCCTCGGTTCCGTATAGAGTCAAGTCGTAGTCAAACAGCCAAACCATACGGATTTAGTATCCCATGGCAAGGCCGCCGATTTGGCGAGCAAGATAGGTGGCGTAGTTATCCGTCATGCCGCTCACAAAGTCGAGCACTTGGTGGTACGCTTCAGCAACCGTCACACTCTGACCAATTTTCGCCTGACCGATGAGTCGCACAATGCGGTCGGCGCGGTAAGAATTGTTGCCATTCAAGCGGAAGTCGTAAACGCCATTGATAAAGGCGTCAAGCACCGTGGCAAGCGTCGTGTAGCTACCAACTTCAAGTTCGGTCTTGCGACGATCCGGATAAATGCGTTCCACGCCAAGGCGCTTTGCAATGCGGATGCCTTCCATCACGTCGGACTTGGAAAGATTCGTCAAATGCTTGACTCGTTCGCCACTCATGATTGCTTCGTAGTTGTTCACAAACGTCACGGCAACATCGTCTATCAAGTTCTGGATGGCACGGCCACGAACGCTGCTCAAGAAGTCGCGGAAGTTCTGGCCATTTTCCTGAAATTCGCGGTCAATATCCACATCGGGGCCGCACAGGTAGCTGAACATACCACGAACATCGCCGTAGCTCAAAATACCCAGTTCAATGGCATCTTCTACATCCAAGATGCTGTAGCAAATATCATCGGCGGCTTCCATCAAATACACCAGCGGGTGACGCACCCACTTGCCCGTTTCCACTTCGGGAATACCCAGCGTATAAGCTGTAACGCGGTAAAGGTCAGCTTCAGTCGCGAACAAGCTTGTGGGCGAACCGAACTTTGCAAGTTGCGGGTACTTGATCATGGCGCCCAGCGTCGCATAAGTCAAGCGCATGCCACCATCCAAAAAGTGGTATTCCAGCTTGCTCAAAATGCGGTGACCTTGGGCGTTACCGTCGAAATTTTCAAAATCGGCGATTTCGGTATCGTTCAGGTCGCGAAGCGGAGCGGAATTGCAATTCTTGCGGAACCATTCGCGAATAGCAGCTTCGCCCGCGTGACCAAAAGGCGGGTTACCGATATCATGAGCCAAGCATGCCGACTGCACAATCGTACCGAAATGGTATTCGTTAATGTACTTGGGCAGATACTTTTTAATCAGGTGATACACCGTAATGGCAAGGCTGCGACCCACGCTCGACACTTCAATACTATGCGTCAAGCGGCTATGCACGTGATCGTTCACCGAGAACGGGTGCACCTGAGTCTTGCGGCCAAGGCGTCTAAATGCCGTCGAAAAAACAATGCGGTCGTAATCGCGATGGAAATCGGAACGGTTCGGGTCCAAATCAGCAGGGTGCCCGTAGCGCGTCGCAGAAAGCAAAGTATCCCATTGAAGCATGGGTAGAAAGATAGTAAATAGTAGGAAGTAGACAGTAGGCAGTGGTTAGTGGTTAGTATCGGGACGCGCCTTTTTAGCGAGGAATGTGATTACTATCAGATCCACCACTACAAATGCAACAAGCCAAATCACCGAACCACTCTGGAATCCGTAACTGTGCAAGCCCACGCCGAGCAGGTTCACGCCGAACCAGCAAAGGAACGTGACAATCACGTTAAAACAATTCATCAGCGCAAAGCCACGGGCAGACACCATACGCCCGGCACGCAAATGGAGCGCAAGCATCGCCCAAAGAATCACGAACAAGGCGCCACATTCCTTCGGGTCAAAGCCCCAGAAGCGCCCCCAGGCAAAATCAGCCCACACCCCGCCCAGCAACGTTCCGACGACCGTAAATACGGCGCCAAAGACAAGCGTTCCATACAACAGCGAGTAAAGTGGCGAGCCTTTGGGCTGTTCTACGGAAGGTAACGCCGCATTTCCACGGAACAACACCAAATGAGAAACTATTCCTGATAGAATCATCCCCGCAAACCCGAGCGCAATCGTAAACACATGAACCGTCAGGAACACCGAAGAATTCAGCACCGTTGGAATCGGTTGGAACGTATCACCTACTTCCAGCACGAACTTCGCAAAAAACAGAAGCGCTGTTGCCATCAGAACTACAGGAACCATCAACGCATAAGTACGGTTCTTGCAGAATAAAAAAGCTCCTGACTCAAACGCCATCAAAAGTAACGCCACCAGTAACACAATTTCATATAAATTAGACATCGGCGGACGCATCGCCACGTAAGTGCGGAGCGCAAGCATCGTCGTCAAGACGGCAGTAGAAGCAACGCACAAGCCATTCGCCGCCACATCTAGCTTTCGCGACTTGAAAAGCTGATTCAGCGAAGCCAGCAGACACGCAATGAAAGAGATGATAAAGCCCCACAAGGCAAAATTCGCCTTATGGTAAAATACTTCAGTCGCAAGGCGCCCCTTATCGACAGCCGCATACTGCGATGACGCCGCGTCTACCACCGTAAATGCAGTTCCATTCTTTATCGCCTCATACTGCAAGAAATTTGAGTAAAGTCGGCGCATTTCAACCGTCGCCGGATGGTTATCGTCACGGCTCGCATAAAGTTTCAGCAAATCGCGCGACGGAGCCAATTCCGCATAGCTCACATAACGCGCCTCGGACGGCAATTGCAGAGCGTCCAAAACGTCGCTACGCAGGACTTTGAAAAGAGCAAGATCCTTTGTTTTTTCTGATAAATCCTTTATCCATTCGACAATATGTACGGCAGGGATTTTTCCTTCGCAAAAATCATTTTCCCGGCACTTGTAAGTAACGCGGCCACTCAAGTCATCGAGAAATCCCCGAGCAAAAGAATCGAACGGGCGCAATTCACCTTCCACAATCACCGGAGTTTCTCGGCCCACCGAGAACCATATCAAGGCATCGCTAGGAATTTCATCAGCACGCACATTCGTCGGCAAGGCAAGCATCGCCAGCGCAACAAGCGCCACGATTTTTGTTGCCACACAAGATGAAGACTTCCGCGATCCACGCACCTTTACCGCATAATGCAACGCCGCCCCCAGCAAGAACAATACCGTAAATGCGTAAGGCACAAAATGCAGCGGATCGTAAAACGCCTTATACATCGCCACCTTTTTATCAGGTTCCATATCGACGTTTCCGCGGTATTGCACATAGTAGGGCCAGTGATTTTCAAGGATTCGCCTTCCCTCACGGACCGGCGCCAATCTCAAACTGTCGGAAACTTCGAAGAATTTCACGTTTTCTATGCGGTTCTTCGACGGCAACATAGTTGCAAAGCCGTTATATTCCCGCTTGATTTCGCTCCCGGCGACACCACCGACGAGCAGCACCAGCAACGCGATATGCATCAGCCACAGCCCCGCATTCTTTAATCCGCGAGGCATGCGGAACGCCAAGGACGCGGCCACATTCACAGCCGCCAACAAGGCAAGCCCCTTAAAGGCCGGCAGCGGCACCACTCCTAAAATCCAGATGAAATAGCTACCAAAAAAGCGATCCACCGCAATCGATGCAGAATATCCAGCCGATTCGACATTCGCCTGAGCCAGTACACCCCAAAACGTCAGCAACAAAAAGGCGACTAGAAGTACAGCCGTAAATTTTAGCGACGAGAGACGATAGATAAACGACGAGATTTTTTTCAAAGGGAATTCGCCTCGACCCACACAAACTTTCGGTCATCCAGTTTCTGTTCGCCGTCAAAACGGTACGCCACCAAACGGCCATTCCCGCGATAACCGGCCACACTAAAATCCAAACAGCATACGTTATCGCGAATCAATTTCGGAAGCCCGGTCAGCCAATAATGTCCAAAGAATACGGGGCGTTCGGTTTCGCCGTAATAATTCCGCTGACGCACTTGCGGCAAGACATCCGCCTGCACATCCATCGAAACCCCAGGCTGAAAACTCAGCTCGCCGAAACTTGCCTTTGCTGGATTCACCCACCAAGCTATACGGGTCTTTACGCGACGCACGCCCTCGGCATCGGTAAAGTATTCTCCTACGGGCAAGGGCATCTCGGGGCCCTTTAAAAGCGTACTCATGGGTACAAAAAGGCTGTCTTCGTATTCAAAATCTTCGTCATTGGCCCGAGCGATCAATTCATCGAAATTGCCATCGGCAAAGCAGGTAATGTTTTCACGCCTTAAAGCCTCGACGGCAGCCCCGTCAAAGCAGGCGTGCTGGGCTCTAAAGGAATCTGTCTCCAGGTAAATCGGCAAAGTCTTTACGAATTCCAAAGCATCTAGGAATTCCTGCTTTCGACCTACAAAATCGGACACCGTCCGTGAATGAATGGCAATCTTGTTGAAGCTATGTTCCCGTAAAAAGCCATCCTTAAAGCGATGCAGAAAATGTCCGCCACCGGCCCCATTCTTTTGCCAGAACGAAAGCATATTGAATTCATGGTTTCCCATAAGGGCAACGGCGGTTCCAGCATCCCGCATCGCACGCACCAGGTTCAGCGTTTCACGCACCTTGGAGCCGCGATCCACATAATCGCCCAAAAACACCACCGTACGTTCATTTCCCGGATAACGGTAGGCACCATTTGATTCCACATAGCCCAGCTTTTTTAGCAAAGCCCGCAGTTCATCACAATGCCCATGAACATCACCGATAAAATCCAAGGAATTCGTCATGGCTCTAATATAACTAAATGCAAATAAAATTATCTTTGCTTATAAGAATCATTTCGTTATAAATATGAACATTTGGGAACTGCTCACATCCGACAAAACCCTGGACTTTATCAAAGAAGCCCTTGTCCGCAAAATGGATGCTCTTCAGGTATCAACCCGTCTGAACAAAGACGGCTACAGCAACGAAGAACGGGCTGTTATCATGGATTACATGGCTCTTGTTCCCAAGTTCCGCGAAAAGTTTTTTGCCGAATCGGAGCGCAAAGAAAAATTCCTACTCTGCGACAAGCTAGCCCTGGAGCAAAGTACAGCCCAGGATATCGGCCGCTGGAAAGCAAACCTCTGGCCAGGCGAAGGCTCCGTAAACGATTTATGCTGCGGCATGGGCGGCGACAGTTTCTTTTTACCCGCCAACCTTAAAGTGACCGGTATCGACCTGGACGAAAATCGCCTGGCTATGTACCGCTACAACCAGCAGGCCTTCGACAAGACCGTCGATACGCGATGCGCCGACGTCCGAGAAGTCGCTCGCGGCAATGACTCCAACGGCAATCAAGGCACCGACTTTTTTACCATCGACCCGGCCCGTCGCGCCTTGGAAGGCGAAAACCAGCGGGACCTGCGCAACCTGACGCCCACACTTGAAGAAGTCGTAGAAATCAGCAAGCACTACAAGGGTGGTATGGCTAAGCTCCCTCCCGGCTACCCTCCAGCTGAAATTCCCGACGGCACCGAGATTATATATATAGGCGGGCACAGTGACTGTCGCGAATGCCTGGTGCTTTTTGGAGAACTCGCACAGAATCCGGATACGGTCCGAGCCGTCATCGTCAATAAGACCGGCAAAGCCCTTGCCCAGTGGAGTCGCAAGCGCGACCGTTCCACGGAGACCTTGGACGACGACCTTCAAGAAAAGCTGGACAAGAACGACAGCCTCGAAGGAAAAGATCGCACCTACCGCACCGCCACAAGCAAAAGCGACCTCCCCCTCGGAGAATTGGGGAAATACCTTTCGGAACCGGCGCCCGTACTCATCCGCAGCCACCTTTTCAACGCCGCAGCCCTCGCCAACGACGCAAACGCCCGCCTGATTTCGGAGGGAATCGCCTACGTGACCAGCGAAAACCCGCTCCCCGCACCAGGATTTTCTTGCTACGAAGTCCTCGCCCACGTCGAAATTGCAACAGGCGCCGTCCGCGCCATGCTCAAGGAACATGATGTCGGCAAAATCACTCTCAAGCTCCGCGGCGTAAAGCTGGACCCTGATGCAGAAATCAAGCGTTTAAAGCCCAAGGGCAAAAAATCCGCCATTCTTTTCTACACCCGCGCCTGTGGCGAAAAAGTCGCCATACTCGCAAGGAAGCTCTAACTATGTCCGTCAAACTTGAAGAATCCTGGCTAAAACTGCTCGCTGACCAATTCGAACAGCCCTACTTTAAGCAAATTAAAGAAAAGCTCCTGCAAGAAAAAGCCGAGCACCATATCGTTTATCCGCCGGGACCTAAAATCTTCGCCGCACTCGATTTCTGCCCAGTAGACAAGGTGAAAGCGGTCATTATCGGTCAAGACCCCTACCACAATCCGGGCCAGGCGCACGGTCTGTGCTTCTCGGTTCCCGTAGGAATCGACCCGCCCCCTTCGCTGATTAATATTTTCCAGGAACTCCACGACGACTTGGGCATTAACCCGCCGCCGCACGGGAACCTGGAAAGCTGGGCTCACCAGGGGATCCTGTTGCTGAACGCCTCCTTGACAGTTCGCGCCCATATGGCGGCTAGCCATGCCGGAATCGGTTGGCAACAGTTTACGGACACTATCATCAAGCGCCTCTCCGAAACCCGCGAGAACCTCGTATTTTTGCTTTGGGGCAGTTTCGCCATCAAAAAACAGGATCTCGTGGCCAAAAATCGCGGTCACCTGATTTTAACAGCCCCCCACCCGAGTCCGCTTTCGGCTTACCGCGGGTTCTTCGGATGTAAACATTTTAGTAAGGCAAACGAATATTTAAAAAGTAAAGGACTTGAACCCATCGACTGGAGCATCAAGTAGCGCCGCACCGGTCTAATTTTCTATATTAACAGCCATGAATCGAAATAATACTTTTGGTCGTCTACTAGTTTTTATCGTGTTGGGCCTGATTATCGGCGGAGTCCTTGGTGAATGCCTCGGTATGCTGTTTGGTCAGCTTGGCGAACTGATGAACGCAGGTGGATTTAACAACGTCGTCCACAACTTCTTCGTTTCGTCCTTCAACTTCAACATCGGTTTTCTCGACAGACCCGAGCCGGTCATCCTTGACCTGTACCTCGTCAAGTTTGCCTTCGGTTTTAGCGTCAAGCTGAACGTGGTAAGCATCATCGGCATGATACTCGGCATCTACATCATGAAATGGTCCGGAGGAAAGTAATGGAGACCATCCAAGAATTGAGTGGCAAGCTCGCCAGCGGCAGCAAGACTGCTGTGGCTCTTGCCGAAGAATCCCTCGCAAAGATTGAATCTACCAAGAATTTGAATGCTTATATTAGCGTATTGAACGAACGCGCCCTCCAAAAGGCTGCCGAATCCGACAAGCGCCGCGCCGAAGGTAAGACACTCGGCGCCCTCGACGGTATTCCCGTTGCCGTGAAGGACAATATGTGCATCGAAGGCACGCGCACGACCGCTGCCTCCAAGATTCTTGAAAACTTTGTTGCCCCCTACACCGCTACCGCCATCGAAAAGCTCGAAGCCGCCGGTGCCGTGATCGTCGGTAAGACGAACATGGACGAATTCGCCATGGGTTCCAGCAACGAAACTTCTTATTTCGGCAAGGTCATCAACCCCCTCGACGAATCCCGCGTTCCGGGTGGTTCCAGTGGCGGTTCGGCCGTAGCCGTGGCCAGTGGCACGGTCGCCTGTGCGCTCGGCTCCGACACCGGTGGATCTATTCGTCAGCCCGCCGCCTGCACAGGCGTTGTGGGCCTGAAGCCCACCTACGGCCGCGTATCCCGTTACGGTCTGTTGGCTTACGCTAGCTCTTTGGACCAGATCGGTCCTTTCGGAGCAACCGTTAAAGATACCGCCACCCTCCTCGGTGCTATCTGCGGTATCGACCCGCACGACAACACCACCAGCACTCGCCCGACCGAAGACTTTACCGCAAAGCTCGACGCCGGCGTGAAGGGCAAGGTGATCGGCGTTCCCAAGGAATACTTTGGCGAAGGTCTCGACCCGGAATGCAAGGCCGCTATCGAAGGCATGCTGAAAAAGCTTGAAGCCGAAGGCGCTACCCTTAAAGAAATCAGCCTTCCGCACATCAGCTACGCCGTGTCCAGCTACTATATCATTGCAACTGCCGAAGCTAGTTCGAACCTTTCCCTCTACGACGGCGTTCGCTACGGTTACCGCAGCAAAGAAGCCCGCAAGCTCTTTGACCTGTACGCCAAGTCCCGCAGCGAAGGTTTCGGCAAGGAAGTCCAGCGCCGTATCCTTCTCGGCAGCTACGTGCTTTCCGCAGGCTTCTACGACGCCTACTACGTGCAGGCCCAGAAGGTCCGTCGCCTGATTACCGACGACTTCAACAAGGCATTCGAAAGCTGCGACGTGATCGCAAGCCCCACGATGCCGGGTCTCCCGCTCAAGTGCGGCATGAATGAATCCGACCCGATGGCCGTTTACCTCAGCGATATCTACACCGTGAGCCTGAACCTTTCCGGCTTGCCGGGCGTGAGCGTACCGTGTGGCATGGCCGGCGGACTCCCCGTGGGTCTGCAGTGGATCGGCAAGCCGTTCCAGGAAGCCGACCTGCTTAGCGTCGCCGCAGCAACCGAAGCGTTGAACAAGTAATGAAGACCCTCATCAAGGCTATCTCGCTCGCCGTAGCACTCCTCGCGCCACTCTCGTTCGCGCAGGAGTCCAGCTCGTCGGCAGATGAATTGTCTCCGGCAGTCGAATCGTCTTCGTCCGAAGACGCCTTCGCTTCGATCATGGAACAGAAATTTGCTCCCGATGCCGAAGCCGAAACACCGACGGCAACGTCATCATCGTCATCGTCGGCCGAAGAATCTTCATCCTCAAGCGGCGACGGAGGCCTCGTCCTCCTCGACACACAGTCCAGTTCGTCACAGCGCATGGTCTACGGCAAGGACGCCCCCGTCTACACGTTCGTCGTCACCGCGGGCCTCCAGTCCCCGAGCCGCGGCCTAGTCTCGTTCGAATACGTCGTTGCGCAGGAAATCTTCAACGTGGGTGTGCATTTCACCGACTACACGGAAGAGCTTATTCAAGCCGGAATCTCGCTCATTTACTACCCCATGGAATCCCGCTACTTCTACATGTTCCTGACTTCCGACTGGGTCCACGGCGAATACGACAGAGACCGCGATATCGGCGCGGGCATCTACAAGGAATACACCGAGACGGTGAACTACTGGCGAGTCGTGCTGGGTATCGGTGCAGAAGTGCTGTTCATGACGCATTTCGGCGCCTACGTGGAAGGCGGTTTCGAGTTCTTCGCAGGAGACGGCAGTTACTATACGCACCTGAACAGGGACTACGGCAAACTCGACAACAGCAAGATTGTATTGCCCCTCGGCATCGGTATCACGGTCCCGTTCTAAGATAAGCGCAATTCCATTTGCAAAACAAAAAAAGTGACCCGCCGGCAAAGCCGGCGGTTCTTCATATACGGGCGTAGCCCTACAATACTAGCGGCGTGCAAGGGCACGCACATCAATCTGCCACCTGCAAGGGTCCTTACTA